>DBBA01000201.1:19979-21096 GCA_002291955.1 Rhodobacteraceae bacterium UBA996
CTGGTGGACGTCTGGCAGTGGACGCCGCTCATCACGCTGATCGCGCTCGCCGGGCTGAAGCGCGTGCCGCAGGACCAGCTGGAAGCCAACATGGTCGATGGGGCGTCGAGCTTCCGCAACTTCTTTGCGATCATCCTGCCGAACCTCTACCCGGTCCTGCTGATCGCGGTGCTCCTTCGCTTCATGGACAACTTCCGCTTCATCGACGCGATCCTTGTCCTGACGGGCGGCGGCCCCGCCGACAGCACCAAGATCCTCCCGGTCTACCTGTTCGAGGTGTCGTTCCGCTTCTTCCGGCTTGGCCGTGGCGCCGCCATCGCGCTGACGCTGCTGGTCGTCACGATCATCCTCGGCATGATCCTCGTCCGGGCCTTCGAGGGCCCCAAAGCGAAGAAGGGGGCCTGAGCCATGGCCAGCCGCGACGTCGTCCAGTACCGCTCGCCCCTGACCACCGCCCTGCGGATCGCGGGGGGCATCTTCCTGGCCTTCTACCTAGTCTGGACGCTTCTGCCGATCTTCGTGATGTTCGTGTCGTCCTTCAAGGAACTGCTGGAAGCGTTCAAGCTGCCCGAGGTCGGCGACTGGGCGGGCATCGGCGTCTTCTTCGACTTCACCCCCACCTTCCGCCACTACGAGGCGCTGTTCGCCGACAACAACTTCGGCCGGTACATGATGAACAGCCTGATCGCGGCGGGCGGCTCGGCCCTGATCGCGGTCGTGTTCGGGTCGATGGCGGCCTACAGCCTGTCGCGGATCGAGTTCCGGGGGAAGAAGGACCTGTTCTTCTGGATCATCTCCACCCGCATGGCGCCGGTGGTGGCGGTCATGGTGCCGCTCTATTCCATCTTCCGCTCGCTCGAACTCGTCGGCACGCTGCCCGGTCTGATCCTGGCCTACACCACCTTCAACCTTCCCTTCGCGATCTGGATCCTGAAGGGCTTCTTCGACAACGTCCCCTACGCGATCGAGGAAGCGCAGATGGTGGATGGCGCGACGCGGGTGCAGGCGTTCCTGTCGATCCTGCCGCTGGTGGCGCCCGGCATCGCGGCCTTCGTGGTGCTCTGCGTCCTGTTCGCCTGGAACGACTTCCTCTTTGCGGCGATCATAGGGTCGGGAG
>DBBA01000269.1 GCA_002291955.1 Rhodobacteraceae bacterium UBA996
ACAGCCTAGGTCAGGAATCCTGACCGAGGAAATCAATTCTCATGGCTGCCATGATTGTATTGCATGGCTGTCCGGCATAGACGTTAGCGCGAACAGGAATTGGCATGGCGAGCATGGACTGGGACAAGCTGCGCATCTTTCACGCCGTTGCCGATGCCGGGTCGCTGACCCATGCGGGCGACAGCCTGCACCTTTCGCAGTCCGCCGTCAGCCGGCAGATTCGCGCGCTGGAGGAATCCCTCAACACCACGCTGTTCCACCGCCACGCCCGTGGCCTGATCCTGACCGAGCAGGGCGAGCTTCTGTTCGACGCGACGCGCGCGATGGCCAAGCGGCTGGACACCGCCGCCGCGCGCATCCGCGACAGCGAGGAGGAGGTCTTCGGCGACCTGCGCGTGACGACGACGATGGGCTTCGGGTCGCTCTGGCTGGCCCCGCGTCTGGCCGCGCTCTACGAACAGTATCCGCACCTGAAGATTGACCTGATCCTGGACGAGCGCGTGCTCGACCTGCCCATGCGCGAGGCCGATTTGGCCATCCGCATGAAGGAACCCAGCCAGGCCGACCTGATCCGCAAGCGCCTGATGACGGTGCACATGCGGCTTTACGCGACGCCGCAGTACCTGGAGAAGGCGGACCCCATCGACCGGCTGTCGGACCTGTCGCGCCACCGGCTGATCTGCCAGCGCACGACGTCGGCGCAGGTCAGTGCCGGGGCCACCTTCGTGCAGCACCTGATGACGCATGACCCGGCGTCATTGCTCAACATCAACAACTACTTCGGGGTCCTGCAGGCCGTCCTGAACCACCTCGGCGTCGGCGTGCTGCCCGACTACGTCATCGAGGATTTCCCCTCGATCGTGCGGGTCCTGCCCGACGAACAATCGGCCGAGATCCCGGTGTTCCTCGCCTACCCCGAGGAGTTGCGGCAGTCGAAGCGGGTGGCGGCGTTCCGGGATTTCGTGACCGAGGAGATCTTTGCCCGCCGCCAGCGCCTGCGCGATACGCAAGGGTGATTGCCGAACAGGCAGTCATGCAACGGCTGCAGACCAGACCTGCACGGAAAAGCGGCGTTCGTGCTTGATCGGTCATCCCTGCGGTCCTATTTGCACGGCCAAGGATGCGACGGCGATCCCGTCCTCCTTACCTCCCTGTTGGACTTGGGCCGAGCTTATGCTCGGCCTTTTTTTGACCCCGGAACACAGAGGGGCGGCCCGCCGGACCGCCCCCTGAAACTTGTGCCGCGGGCATGCGCCCCGGAAGCGCCTGCGCCGTGTCTCAGGTCGTCGCGGTCGCGGCATCCCTTGCGCGGCGCCGATCCTCGATCCCGTCGCGCGACAGGGACGACTTCGGCAGGTTCAGGCCGCGTCGCTTTTCCATCGCGCGTGCGCTGATGTAGCCGAAGGCAACCGCAAAGCCGAGCGTCCCGAAGGTCAGAAGTCCAAGTCCGATTTCCATGGTCCGTCTCCTGTTGGCTAACGATGCATGAATTACGCAGCGCGCCCGGAACCGGATGTGTCGGATACAAATTTATTCTTGAACTTCAACTGCATGCAGATGCATGCAGACCGGGGTCGGCCGTCAGTTGACCAGAAAGACCACGCCCAGAAGATACAGGCCCAGGCCGACCAGCCCGAACTGTGCCGCGATCAGTGACAGAAGGAACAGCCCGCCCAGCGTGGTCCCCACGATCAGCGCCTGATCGCCGGGCGGCAGGTCGGCAACGCGGCCCTCGATCTCGTCCAGGGTTTCACGGCGCCGGACCCCCGCGATCAGGGCCGCCGCCACAAGCCGACAGAGCCGTCCCGCCCTGGTGAGCATTCCGCCGAGGTCGATCATCTGTCGCATGTCTGGCTCCGGTCACATTCCGTCGCGGGACTGTATGCCGCACCATACCAAAAATGAGTTAGCACGCAACCGTCCTGCGTGTGCGGCCCCGATCCCTTCGTTCGCGCCCTTTCGCTGTGGACGCCGATCCGCTAGGGACCGGCAAACCCACGCACAGCCCCGGATGGCGCCATGCAAGAGCCCGCGATCACGCCAGACCTTGTCGCCGCGCATGGGCTGAAGCCCGACGAATACGCGCGCATCCTGCAGATCGTCGGGCGCGAGCCGACGTTCACCGAGCTTGGCATCTTCAGCGCGATGTGGAACGAGCACTGTTCCTACAAGTCGTCCAAACGCTGGCTGCGCACGCTGCACACGACCGGCGACCGGGTGATCTGCGGCCCCGGAGAGAACGCGGGGGTCGTCGATATCGGTGACGGGTGGGCGCTGGTGTTCAAGATGGAGAGCCACAACCACCCCAGCTACATCGAACCCCACCAGGGCGCGGCGACGGGCGTCGGCGGCATCCTGCGCGACGTGTTCACCATGGGCGCGCGCCCCGTGGCGGCGATGAACGCGCTGTCGTTCGGGGTGCCCGGCCACCCCAAGACCGCGCATCTGGTCAAGGGCGTGGTGGAAGGCATCGGCGGCTACGGCAACGCCTTTGGCGTGCCGACCGTCGGCGGCGAGGTGCGGTTCCACCCCAGCTACAACGGCAACTGTCTGGTGAACGCATTCGCCGCCGGGATCGCGCGGGCGGATGCGATCTTCTATTCGGCGGCGTCGGGTGTCGGCATGCCGGTGGTCTACCTGGGCGCCAAGACCGGCCGCGACGGGGTCGGCGGGGCCACCATGGCCAGCGCCGAGTTCGACGACACGATCGAGGAGAAGCGTCCGACCGTGCAGGTGGGCGACCCCTTCACCGAGAAGCGCCTGCTGGAAGCCTGTCTGGAACTGATGGCCTCGGGCGCCGTCATCTCGATCCAGGACATGGGCGCGGCGGGGCTGACCTGCTCGGCGGTCGAGATGGGCGACAAGGGTGGACTCGGCATCCGGCTGCACCTGGATGCCGTGCCCCAGCGCGAGGCGGCGATGACCGCCTACGAGATGATGCTGTCGGAATCCCAGGAACGGATGCTGATGGTCCTGCGCCCCGCGATGGAGGATCAGGCGCGAGCGATCTTTGCAAAATGGGATCTGGATTTTGCAATTGTCGGCGAGACGATCCCCGAGGACCGCTTCCTGATCCTGCATGGCAACCAGGTGAAGGCCGACCTGCCCCTGTCGCAACTGTCGTCCCAGGCGCCCGAATACGACCGGCCTTGGGTCCCGACGCCCCCGGCCACGCCGATGGCCCCGGTGCCCGACGCCGATCCGCTGGACGCCCTGCGCGCCCTGATCGGGTCGCCAAGCTACGCCCATAAGGGCTGGGTCTGGGAACAGTACGACAGTCAGGTGGGCGCCGACACCGTGCGCACGCCGGGCCTTGGCGCGGGCGTGGTGCGGGTGCATGGCACGGACAAGCTCCTGGCCTTCACGTCCGACGTGACCCCCCGCTACGTGCGCGCCAACCCCGAACGCGGCGGCGCGCAGGCGGTGGCCGAAGCCTACCGCAACCTGATCGCCTGCGGCGCTACGCCCATCGCCGCGACCGACAACCTGAACTTCGGCAACCCCGAACGGCCCGAGGTCATGGGCCAGTTCGTCGGCGCCATCACCGGCATCGGCGCCGCCTGCCGGGCGCTCGACTTCCCCATCGTGTCGGGCAACGTCAGCCTCTACAACGAGACCGACGGCCGCGGCATCCTGCCCACCCCCACCATCGGCGGGGTCGGCCTGATCGCGCGCATGGGCGACCTGATCGCCGCCCTGCCAGCGCCCGGAATGGTCGCGCTGGTGCTGGGCGACACAACCGGCCACCTCGGGCAGTCCGCCCTTCTGGCCGAGATGTGGGGGCGCGAGGATGGCGACGCCCCGCCCGTGGACCTTGACGCGGAACGCCGTCACGGCGCCTTCGTGCTGGCCCACCGCGCCCAGATCCACGCCTGCGCGGACCTGTCCGACGGCGGCCTCGCGCTGGCCGCCTTCGAGATGGCCGAGGCCGCCGGGATCGGCGTGACGCTGACGCCGGGCGACCTGCCGACGCTCTATGGCGAGGATCAGGCGCGCTACCTGATCGCCTGCACGCCCGCGCAGGCCGACGCGCTGGCATCGGCCGCAACGGCGGCGGGCGTGCCGCTCGCGCGGGTCGGGCACTTCGGCGGCGATGCCCTGCGGATGGGCGCCGCGGCCGCGCCGCTGGCCGACCTGGCGGCGCTCTACCGCACGGCCTTTGCGGCGGCGCTCTTTGGCGCACCGCTTGCGGGGGAAGCCCACGTCGCCTAGATTCCGCGGGCAACGGACAGGGACGCCCCGATGGCGATGGAAGCGCGCGATATCGAACGGCTGATCCGGGAGACGTTCCCGACGGCCAAGGTCACGATCACCGACCTTGCGGGCGACGGAAACCACTACGCGGCCGAAGTCATCGACGAAAGCTTCCGCGGCCTGAACCGCGTGCAGCAGCAGCGCGCGGTCTATGCCGCGCTCAAGGGCAAGATGGACGGCCCCTCGGGCGAGCTTCATGCGCTGGCGCTGACCACGAAGGCGCCCGAGTGATGGCGCTGGTGATCCTGGTCCTGCTGGTTGCCGTGGCGGTCGCGCTGATCGCGGCCCGTGCCCGGTCCGACAACCGCGACGACGACGACAACGATCATCCCGGGGGTCTGCGCCGGGTGCGCGTGCGCACACGCACGCCGCCCCGCCGCTGATCCCGCAACCGCCCGCCGACGGAAGGACCCCCCCCATGACCGCCACCACCGCCCAGGACCAGATCCGCGAGACGATCGAGAAGAACGATGTCGTCCTTTACATGAAGGGCACCAAGGCCATGCCGCAGTGCGGGTTCTCGTCCCGCGTGGCGGGGGTGCTGAACTACATGGGGGTCGAGTTCGTGGACGTGAACGTGCTGGCCGACGCCGATATCCGCCAGGGGATCAAGGACTTCTCGGACTGGCCGACGATCCCGCAGCTCTATGTGAAGGGCGAATTCGTGGGCGGCTGCGACATCGTCACCGAAATGACGCTGTCGGGCGAACTGGACCAGCTGTTCGAGACCAAGGGCGTGACCTTCGACAAGGCCGCCGCCGACAAGATCCGCGCCGCGAACGCCTGACCGCGCGGGTCAGGCCGACCCGGCCGGCGCCGCTCAGGACGCCAGCCGCTCGTTCGCCTGATCGGCCATGTCCTCGATCCGCTCGGCCAGCCGGGTCATCAGCTGCACGACCTCGGGCGGGATCACGGGAACCTCGACGGGAACCTCCACGGGCGCAGACGGCGCGCTGGCGCTTCCCCGCAGGGTTTCCAGTTCCGCGGCCATGCGCGCCATGCGGTTCTCGACCTCGCGCAGCTGTTCCTCCAGCCCGGCGGTCTTGTCGGCCAGCATCAGCCCCGCCATCAGCAGCATCCGGCTTTCGGGCAGGCGCGTGGCCTGGCCCGCCATCGCCTGCGCCTCGATGTCCAGAAGCTGGGCGGCGGACCGCAGGTAATGTTCCTCGCCCGGCTGGCAGGCGACGTCGAAATCGCGGCCGCCGATGGTGATGGTGACGTCAGGCATGGGGGGCTTCCTCGACCAGGGGGCGCAACTCGGCCAGGATCAGCTCGACCTCGGCGCGGTCCGCGGCGCGCGCGGCGCGCAGGCCGTCCAGCTCGTGCGCCATCGCGCGGTTGACCATGTCGGGCTCGGCCACGCCGGCCAGGATCGCCTCGCGCAGCGCGGTGTTGTTCGCGCGCAGCCGGTCATTGGCCGCGCGCAGGCCCTCGAAGGCCGCATCGCGCTCGGCCAGCGCCGCGCGCAGGCCCGCCACCTCGGCCTCCAGCCGCGACACCACCTTTTCCTGACGCTCCTTGATCGCGCGCACCCGTTCCTCGAGCTGCTCGTTCGCGGCGCGCTCGGCTTCAAGCGCCTCCTCCAGGGCGGCGGTCTCGCCCGACGCGGGGGCGGGGTCCGCCATCGCCAGCCGGTCGTTGATCAGCGCCAGACGGTCCAGGGCCGCGGTCAGCCGCATCTCGGCCATGCGCAGCGCCTCTGCACTGCCGCTGCCGCGGGGGTCCTGTTGCGCGTTTTCGCCCGTCCTGTGGTCCATGCTGTCGCGACGTCCCTGCCTTGTCCGCCCCGGTCCGCAGATCGGGGCCATCGTTTCCGGACCGGCACGAATCGGTTTCCGTGCCATCCTGCGACGAGTCTAGCGGACGCTCCGGCGAATTGCGCCCCCCCGGCTTGACCGGACCGCCCGGCCGGGCCGTGGCGCGGCGGGCTCCCTTGCGCTTCGCGCCGTGGTGCGCAATGACCAGCCGGAACACCGAGGCTGTGCCGCGAGGATACCCCATGGACATCGCCACCCTGCGTGACCGCGCGCCCGACCACTGGATGCGCGCCTGCGCGATCCGCGTGCTGACCCTGGATGCGGTGGCAGCGGCGAATTCGGGCCATTCGGGCATGCCGATGGGCATGGCCGACGTGGCGACGGTGCTGTTCGACCGCCACCTGAAGTTCGACGCGGGCGCGCCCCGCTGGCCCGACCGCGACCGGTTCATCCTGTCGGCGGGGCACGGGTCGATGCTGCTGTACAGCCTGATGCACCTGACCGGCCATGCCGACATGCCGATCGAGGAGGTGAAGAACTTCCGCCAGTGGGGATCGCGCACCGCCGGTCACCCCGAATACGGCCACGCCGCGGGGATCGAGACGACGACCGGCCCGCTCGGCCAGGGGATCGCCAATGCCGTCGGCTTCGCCATCGCCGAGGAAGCGCTGCGCGCGCGCTTCGGGTCGAAGGCCGTCGATCACCGCACCTGGGTCATCGCGGGCGACGGCTGCCTGATGGAAGGCGTCAGCCACGAGGCGATCGGTCTGGCCGGGCGGCTGGCGCTGTCGAAGCTCATCGTGCTGTGGGATGACAACGGCATCACCATCGACGGCAAGGTGTCGCTCGCCGACATCACCGACCAGCGGGCGCGCTTCCGTGCCGCAGGCTGGGACGTGTTCGACTGCGACGGGCACGATCCCGCCGACATCGACCGCGCCCTGACGGACGCCAAGGCCAGCCCCCGCCCGGCCATGGTCGCCTGCCGGACCCACATCGCGCTGGGCTCGTCCGCGCAGGACACCGCCAAGGGCCACGGCGCGCTGACCGATGCCAAGCTCATCGCCGACACGCGCGCGGCCTATGGCTGGCCGCACGGGGCCTTCCACATCCCCGCCGACATCAAGGCGTGGTGGGAAGCCGTGGGCACGAAGGGCCGGGCCGAGCGCGAGGCCTGGGACGGGCGCATCGCGAAGCTTCCCGCGGGCAAGCGCGCCGACTTCCACCGCGTGATGGCGGGCGAGCCGTCCGCGAAACTCGCCCCCGCGATCCGCGCGCTGAAGAAGCAGCTCGCGTCGGACAAGCCCAAGGTCGCCACCCGCAAGGCCAGCGAAATGGCGCTGGAGGTGATCAACGCCGTGGTGCCGGAAACGCTGGGCGGCTCGGCCGACCTGACGGGGTCGAACAACACGCTGACCAAGGGGCTGGGGGCGTTCAGCGCCACCGACCGCGCGGGGCGGCACCTCAACTACGGCATCCGCGAGCACGGCATGGCGGCGGCCATGAACGGCATGGCACTGCACGGCGGCATCCGCCCCTATGGCGGCACCTTCATGGTGTTCACCGACTACGCCCGCCCCGCCATGCGCCTGTCCGCGCTGATGGGCGTGCCGGTCGTCTACGTGATGACCCACGACAGCATCGGCCTGGGCGAGGATGGCCCGACCCACCAGCCCGTCGAGCACCTCGCCATCAGCCGCGCCACACCCGGCACGCTGGTGTTCCGCCCTGCCGACGCGACGGAAACCGCCGAAGCCTGGGAAATCGCCCTGACCGAGGACCGCCGCCCCAGCGTGCTCGCGCTCAGCCGCCAGAACCTGCCCGCCGTGCGGACCGCGTTCCGCGCGAAGAACCAGGTCGCGCAGGGCGCCTATGTCCTGTCCGACACCGTGCGCAAGCGCGAGGTCATCCTGATCGCCACCGGGTCCGAGGTCGAGATCGCGCTGAAGGCGCAGGCGATGCTGGAATCCGACGGGATCGGCACCCGCGTCGTGTCCATGCCCTGCATGGAACTCTTCGCAGCCCAGGACGACAGCTATCGCCGCAAGGTCCTGCCCCCCGGCCCCGTCCGCATCGGGATCGAGGCCGGCGTGCGCCAGGGCTGGGACCGCTGGCTGCTGGGCGAGCGGGGCCGCGAGGCGAAGGCCGATTTCGTCGGCATGAGCACCTTCGGCGCCTCGGCCCCCTACGAACGCCTGTTCCAGGAATTCGGCATCACTGCCGAGGCCGTGGTCGCCCGCGCCCGCGCGCTGCTCTGATCGCCCGGCTCCGGCCGCCCGTCCGACGCGCCGCCCTCCCCCCTTGTGGGGGAGGGATGGGGTGGGGGGCCGTCAGTCCCGTGCGCTGCTGATGCCCCGGCGCGAGAACAGTTCGGTCAGCGGTTCGATCACCCGGGGCGCCACGCGCACGATCCCCAGCCCCAGCGCCAGGCCCACGATCCCGTCCAGCACCGCTGTCACCAGCCATTCCACCGCGCCTTGCCCCGCATTGGCCACATGGGCCACACCTTCGGCGATATGGTGGATCGTGTCATAGGGAAGGGACAGCCCCAGCCCGTCCAGCGCATGCAGCACGATCGACCCGCCGACCCACAGCATGGCGAGCGTGCCGATGGTGGAAATCCCCTGCATCACCCGCGGCATCGCCCGCACGATCCCCACCCCCAGCGACCGGACCGCCGCCGTGCGCCCGTCCTGCGCCAGCCTCAGACCCGCATCGTCGGCCTTCACCAGAAGCGCCACCGCGCCATAGACGGCAATCGTGATCGCCACGCCCACGACCGCCAGCACCAGGCCCTTGGTCAGCAGGTTGCCCGCCTCGATGGCGGCCAGCGCGATGGTCATGATCTCGGCCGACAGGATGAAGTCGGTCTTGATCGCGCCCTTCACCCGCGCCTGTTCCAGATGCAGGGCGTCGAGCTCCTGCGGGGCGTCGTCGTGGTCGTCGTGCGGGTGCAGCCAGTGGATGATCTTCTCGGCGCCCTCGAAGCACAGGTAGGCCCCGCCGACCAGCAACAGGGGCGCCAGAAGCCAGGGCGCAAAGGCCTCGATCGCCAGCGCGGCGGGCAACAGGATCACCAGCTTGTTGAACAGCGACCCCTTGGCGATGGCCCAGACGATGGGCAACTCGCGCGCGGCCGGAAGACCGTGGACATACTTGGGCGTCACCGCCGCATCGTCGATCACCACCCCCGCCGCCTTGGCACCCGCCTTGGCCGCATCATCAAGCGCCGATCCGGCGACCTTGGCCCCCACCTTGGCCGCCTGCCCGGCCACATCGTCGACACTGGCCGCCGCCGCCTTGGCGATGGCCGCGATGTCGTCCAGCAGTGCCAGAAGTCCGCTCATGCCTGCCGTGCTCCCTGCCTGCCTGCGGTGCCAAGGTGGTCCCCCCGGCGCGTCTCGGCAAGGGCCTGCCCGTGCGTGACCCGTGCGGGACCGTGCCCCCTTCCGCTTTCCCGGGCCGCAGGCCATTCTGCCCGCCATGACGAACACCATCGCCATCGGGCTAGCCGTCGTGCTTGCCGCCGCCATCGCCGCCGACCAGTTCGCCTTCGGCGGCGTCGGCACGGTCTGGGTCGGGCGCGCCTTTGTGGGCCTCGTGGACTGGATCGCGTTCTGGCACTAGCGCGGCCCGGGCGACCGCTCGCAGTTGACCTTCGGCCCGGAATGGCGATGGTGGCGCGCGAATTCCAGCGCGGCGGGCCGCAGCGGCCCCGACCGCCCGGCAAGGGAGACATCGGAATGACCGTCAAGGTAGCCATCAACGGCTTCGGCCGCATCGGGCGCAACGTGCTGCGCGCCATCGTGGAATCGGGTCGCACCGACATCCAGGTGGTCGCGATCAACGACCTCGGCCCGGTCGAGACCAACGCCCACCTGATGCGCTACGACAGCGTGCATGGCCGCTTCCCCGGCACCGTCACCGTGTCGGGCGACACGATCGACGTGGGCCGCGGGCCGATCCGCGTGACGGCGATCAAGAACCCCGCCGACCTGCCCTGGTCGGACGTGGACGTGGTGATGGAATGCACCGGCATCTTCACGTCCAAGGAAAAGGTGCAGCCGCACCTGGCCAACGGATCGAAGCGCGTGCTGATCTCGGCCCCCGGGGACAACGCCGACAAGACCATCGTCTGGGGCGTGAACCACGGCACGCTGACCGCTGCCGACATCGTCGTGTCGAACGCGTCCTGCACCACGAACTGCCTGTCGCCGGTGGCATCGGTCCTGAACGGTGTCATCGGCATCGAGAAGGGCATGATGACCACGATCCACAGCTACACCGGCGACCAGCCGACGCTCGACACCATGCACAAGGACCTCTACCGCGCCCGCGCGGCGGCCCTGTCGATGATCCCGACCTCCACCGGTGCGGCCAAGGCCGTGGGGCTGGTGCTGCCGGAACTGAAGGGCAAGCTCGACGGCTTCGCGATCCGGGTGCCGACGCCCAACGTGTCGGTCGTGGACCTGAAGTTCATCGCCAAGCGCGCGACCTCGGTGGACGAGATCAATGCCGCGATCAAGGCCGCTGCCGATGGCCCGATGAAGGGGATCCTCGGCTACACCACCGAGAAGCTGGTCTCGTCCGACTTCAACCACGACCCCCATTCGTCGGTGTTCCACATGGACCAGACCAAGGTGATGGACGGCACGTTCTGCTCGATCCTGACCTGGTACGACAACGAATGGGGCTTCTCGAACCGCATGTCGGACGTGGCCGTGGCGATGGGCAAGCTGATCTGATCCACCCGTCTGGTGCGGATGCGCCACAGGGATACCTACGGCGTCGGACCCCGGTCCGGCGCCTTTTCCTTTGCGATCAATGGTGAACGAAATCCTTGCTGCATTGCAGCAGACGCATGGCGGCCAGACCAGATCAGGCGTTGTCCAGGGGCGCGTCCCGGCCCACGTTAGGCACCAAGGGAGGGGCACGAGACACTCCGAACCCAAGCAACCCGAAAGGAGGGCTGCCATGACCACGATCCTTGCCCAGATCCGCGACGCCGCCCGCAAGCGCGCGCTGTACAACGCCACCGTCGCCGAGATTGCGGCGCTGCCCGTCGAACTGGCGGTGGAAGACCTCGGCATCTGGCCGGGCGATGCGCACCGCATTGCCAGCCGCGCCGTCTATGGCCGGTAACGGCGGACAGTGAACCGGGCCTGGTCCGGTCGCCGGGGCGCAACGCGCGCCTCGGCAAGACCCCGGTCGCACAGGTTGACCAGACCTGAACGTGCACACTACTTGTTCAATCGGATCAATGACTTGACCGTTTGTGCACATGTGCACAAACCGCCCATCAGCGCCCCAGCCGCACCCGCAGGGCCGCCTCGACCGGCGGCGTGACGAAGGGGCCAACATCGCCGCCCAGCCGCGCGATCTCCTTGACCAGCTTCGACGCGATCGCCTGGTGGCGCGCCTCGGCCATCAGGAACACCGTCTCGATGGTGTCGTCCATCGCCCGGTTCATGCCGACCATCTGGAACTCGTACTCGAAATCGGCGACCGCCCGCAGGCCCCGGATGATGACCCCCGCCCCCACATCGCGGGCGCAGTCGATCAGCAGGTTCTCGAAGGGGTGCACCACAATGTCGGCGGCGCCCCAGCGTCCGTTCGCCTGAACCTCGGTCTCGATCATGGCGACCCGCTCCTCGAGGCTGAACATCGGCCCCTTGTCGCGGTTGATCGCCACGCCGATCACCAGCCGGTCCACCAGCCGCGTCGCGCGCGCGATGATGTCCAGGTGTCCCAGCGTCAGGGGATCGAAGGTCCCCGGATACAGACCGATGCGCATGGCCCCCTCCCGGCGTGTCCCCGCGCCCGGACGAGAACCCGAACGGCACGGGGTTTGCAAGCGCGGCGTTCGCCGCCCTGCCCCCGGTCAGAAGCCCATGATCATCCCTTCGAGGGCTTCCTTCTCCATCGCGAGTTCGCCGAGCCGCGCCTTGACCACGTCCCCGATCGAGATGAGCCCCACCATCCGCGCGCCGTCCATCACCGGCATGTGGCGGAACCGACCCTCGGTCATACGGACCATCACGTCATTGGCGGTGTCGTCGCGCGTGCAGGTGACAAGCCGCGCGGTCATCACATCGGCCACCACCATGGTCAAACAGCCTGCGCCCTTGCGTCCCAGTTCCCGGACGATGTCGCGTTCCGACAGGATGCCCAGGGGGGCGCCGCCGCCTTCGGTCACGATCACCGCCCCGATGCGGCGCTGCGACAACAGGGCGGCCGCCTCGGCCAGGGTTGCCCGCGGCCCGATGGTGACGACCGACTGATCGGCCTTGGATGCGAGTATCTGCGTGACCTGCATGGCGTCCTCCCCTGATGCGGCCGGATTTTCCCGTTCCACGGGAAAGAGGGTCGCCCCCGACACGCCCGTCTGTCAAGCCAATGATTCGAGCCGCGCGATCTCGGCGCGCATGCCGCTGGCAAGCGCCTCGGCAAAGCGGGCCAGGCGCGGCAGGCGGTGGTCGGTCGCGTGGCGCACCAGCCAGAAGCTGCGCGTCAGGGCAAAGTCGGGCACCACCCGCGTCATCCCGCGCACGAAGGGCCGGGCAAAGTCGTGCACGATGCCCACGCCCGCCCCCTGCGCGATCAGCCGCAACTGCACCGGGATCGAGTTCGAGGCGACCGCCACCCGGTCGATCCAGGCCTCGGCCAGATAGTCGAGCTCGGGGTCGAAGATCATGTCGGGGATGTAGCCCACGATCCGGTGCGCGGGCAGGTCGGCCAGCGTGACCAGCGCCGGTGCGTCGCGCAGGTAGCGGCGATGCGCGGCCAGGGACAGGCGGTAGTCAGCGATCTTCTGCACGGTCAGGCGCCCCGTGGCCGGGCGGCTGACGGTGATCGCCATGTCCGCCTCGCGCCGTGACAGGTTCACGATGCGGGGCAGCGCGACGATCTGCACGTCGAGCCCGGGGTTCGCTGCGGCGATCCCCGCGCAGACCTGCGGCAGCAGGAAGTTCGCGCAGCCGTCCGGTGCGCCGATCCGGACCTGCCCGGTTAGCGCGCCGACCTCGCCCCGGGCGGCGGCGGTGGCAGCTTCCGCCCCGGTCTCGGCCGCTTCGGCGGGGGCGACCATACGCTCGCCAACCTCGGTCAGGGCATAGCCCTGGGGCGATTTCAGGAACAGCGCGGCACCCAGCCGGTCCTCGAGCCGCTGGATGCGCCGCCCGACGGTGGCCGGGTCCATCCGCAGGCTGCGCCCGGCCGCCGACAGCCCGCCATCGCGGGCGACGGCCAGGAACACGCGCAGGTCGTCCCAGTCGGGGTCCATTCCCGGGCCTTTGTTGCGGAGGAGGGTTTTGCGGAAATGCAGGCTGTCTTTGCCACGATGCCGCTTCTTCCTGCGAGAACGCAAGGGTAAGGTCAGCGCAACACTCGGGAGGATTGCATGGAAACGCTGACCCACTGGATCAATGGCGCCCGCGTGGCGGGCACGTCGGGCCGCTTTGGCGACGTCTACAACCCCGCCACGGGCGAGGTACAGGCGCGGGTTCCGCTGGCGACGAAGGCGGAACTGGACGCCGCCGTGGCTGCCGCGGCCGCCGCGCAGGTCGCCTGGGGCGCGACGAACCCGCAGCGCCGGGCGCGCGTGATGATGGCCTTCGGCGCGCTCATCAATCGCCACATGGACGAACTGGCGGAACTGGTGGCCCGCGAGCATGGCAAGACCCTGCCCGACGCGCGGGGCGACGTGCAGCGGGGGCTGGAGGTCGTCGAGGTCTGCATGGGCGCCCCGGCGCTTCTGAAGGGCGAATACACCGACAGCGCCGGTCCGGGGATCGACCTGTATTCCATGCGCCAGCCCTTGGGCGTGGTGGCAGGCATCACGCCGTTCAACTTTCCGGCCATGATCCCGCTGTGGAAGATGGCCCCTGCCCTGTCCTGCGGCAACGCGATGGTGCTGAAGCCCAGCGAACGCTGCCCGTCCACGTCGCTCCGGCTGGCGGAACTGCTGAAGGAGGCTGGCCTGCCCGACGGTGTGCTTCAGGTCGTCAACGGCGACAAGGAGGTGGTGGACGCCATCCTGGACAACGACACCGTGCAGGCCGTCGGCTTCGTCGGGTCCACCCCCATCGCGCAGTACATCTACGGGCGCGCGACGGCGAACGGCAAGCGCGCCCAGTGCTTCGGCGGCGCCAAGAACCACATGATCATCATGCCCGACGCCGATCTCGACAAGGCGGCGGATGCGCTGGTCGGGGCGGGCTATGGTGCGGCCGGGGAACGCTGCATGGCGATCTCGGTCGCCGTGCCGGTGGGCGATGCCACGGCCGACGCGCTGGTGGAGCGCCTTGTGCCGCGGATCGAGAAGCTGAAGGTCGGCCCCTATACCGGGGGCGCGGATGTGGACTTCGGCCCGCTGATCACGAAGGCCGCGCAGGACCGCGTGCTCGGCCTGATCGACAAAGGCGTGGAACAGGGCGCGAAACTGGTCGTGGACGGGCGCGGGCTGCGCATCCAGGGGTATGAGTCCGGGTTCTTCGTCGGCCCCACGCTGTTCGACCATGTCACCCGCGACATGGAGATCTACCGGCAGGAGATCTTCGGTCCCGTCCTGTCCCAGGTTCGCGCGTCGAGCTACGAGGATGCGCTGAAGCTGACCATGGACAACGAATACGGCAACGGCACCGCGATCTTCACGTCGGACGGTGACACCGCGCGCGATTTCGCGTCGCGCGTGAACGTCGGCATGGTCGGGATCAACTTCCCCATCCCGGTGCCCCTGTCCTACTATACCTTCGGCGGCTGGAAGCGGTCGGCCTTCGGCGACCTGAACCAGTACGGCCCCGATGCCTTCCGCTTCTACACCCGGACCAAGACGGTGACCGCCCGCTGGTTCTCGGGGATCAAGGAGGGCGCGGCGCTGAACTTCAAGCCGATGGAGTGACGTCCGCGGGGTGACCCTGGCCGGAACGGCCGGTCGCGTATCGGAAACCGCCGCCCCCGGGATGCCGCATCCGGGGGGGCGGTTGACGCATTTCGAATGTGCTGCGGCAGGGCGGGCCGGGTAAGCGGATGCGGCCTGAGCCAGAGGAACCCGCGATGACCAGCTTCGTCCTGACCGTGCAATGCCCGACCCGCCGGGGGATCGTCGCGGCGATCTCCACATGGCTGGCCGAGTCGGGGTGCAACATCACCGATGCCGCGCAGTTCGACGACCAGCTGACCGGGCGGTTCTTCACCCGCATCACCTTCGTGGCCGAAACCGGCGCCCAGCTGGCCGACCTGCGCGCGGGCTTCGCCCCCGTGGCCGCGCCCTTCGGCATGACCTGGGCGATCCATGACGGGGCGGCGCGGATGAAGACGCTGCTGATGGTGTCGAACTTCGGCCACTGCCTGAACGACCTGCTCTACCGCTGGCGGATCGGGGCGCTGCCCATCGACATCGTGGGGGTCGTGTCGAACCACATGACCTATCAGAAGGTCGTCGTGAACCACGACCTGCCCTTCCACCACATCAAGGTGACGAAGGAGAACAAGCCCCAGGCCGAGGCGCGGCTGATGGAGGTGGTGGCGGACAGCGGCGCGGAGCTGGTGGTGCTCGCCCGCTACATGCAGGTGCTGTCGGACGGGCTGTGCCAGGCGATGTCGGGGCGGATCATCAACATCCACCACTCGTTCCTGCCGTCGTTCAAGGGGGCCAACCCCTACAAGCAGGCGTTCGAGCGGGGGGTGAAGCTGATCGGAGCCACCGCCCACTATGTGACGGCCGACCTGGACGAGGGGCCGATCATCGAGCAGGACACGGTCCGCATCACCCATGCCCAGTCGCCCGAGGATTACGTCAGCCTTGGCCGCGACGTGGAGGCGCAGGTGCTGGCCCGGGCGGTCCATGCCCATATCCACCACCGGGTGTTCCAGAACGGGAACAAGACGGTGGTGTTCCCGGCATCGCCGGGGAGCTATGCCTCGGAACGGATGGGGTGAGGTCTGGCCTGGTGGTGACCGGCGTGGCGGGGTGACCCCCGCCCTACGGCCCGTTAGGGCGGTTTGTGCACATGTGCACAAACGGTCAAGGCGTTGAAATCGCTCGGGAAGGGGCGTGCACGGTCATCTTTGGGAAACCTGTGTGAACCGGTAATTGCTGCCGCGGGCGGGGGTGTTGCGGGGTGGGGAGAGATCCCCGCCTGCGCGGGGATGTCGGGGGGTTTGGGTAGTGGGGTGGGGGTGGTGCGTGCGATCACGTTCGCTACGCTTGCTCCGCAAGTGTAAGCTCAAAGAACTCGTCAGCGAGATCAGGCAAAGCGGGATCCTCTATGCCCTCCCTTCGCAAGAGCGGTCGAAAGCCTCCAAGTCCCCCTTCGTATTGATCAAGATCAAGCTCCTTTAGGCTGTGTTGACAAAAG
>DBBA01000378.1 GCA_002291955.1 Rhodobacteraceae bacterium UBA996
ACCAGCGCGGCCACGGCGGCGATCCTGGAAGGGCTGGCCGCCGCCGGGATCGCGGCGCGCGACATCCAGACCGACCAGCTGTCGCTGTCGCCGCGCTACGACTATTCGCGGGGCGACGGGCAGCCCGTCCTGCTGGGCTACACCGCGTCCAACACCGTGCGTGTCCGGGTGCGCGATCTCGCGACGCTCGGGGCGCAGCTCGATGCGGCCGTCGCGGCGGGCGGCAACCGCTTTGACGGTCTGGCATTCGGGCTGCAGGACCCCGGCCCGTCCGAGGACATGGCCCGCACCCGCGCGGTCGAGGACGCGCTGCGCAAGGCGGCACTCTATGCCGGGGCGGCGGGGCTTCGCTTGGGTCCCGTGGTGTCGATCATCGAGCAGGGCGGCTTTGCCGGTCCGTCGCCGATGTTCCGGGCCGAGGCTGCGCCCGCCGCCGCTCCGGTCCCGGTTGCCCCGGGTGAGCTTCTGACCGTGGCAACGGTGACCGTGACGCTGGAGCTGTTGCCGCAATGATCATGCGCCTTGCCGTCCTGATCGTGCTTGTCGCCGTGGCGGGCGGCATGGCGTGGGTGCGACTGGCCCCGTCCGACCCGGAGCGGTGGCATGTCGACCCGTCTACCGGCGTGTCGGGGCCGGGCAGCCATCTGGCCCGGGTCACGCTGCCGCTCGCGCCCGACGCGGCCCTCGCCGCGCTGGACGCGGTCGCGATGGCCGAACCGAGGACGCAGCGGCTCGCAGGAAGTCCGTCGTCGGGGCGGATCACGTGGATCAGCCGCAGCCGGGTGTTCGGGTTTCCCGACTACACCACCGCCGCGGCCGTGGCCGAGGGCGAGGGCAGTGCCCTGGTGGTGTTTGGCCGCCTGCGGTTCGGCCAGTCCGACCTGGGCGTGAACGCCGCGCGGGTCGGGCGCTGGCTGGCGGCGTTGCGGGTGACACCCGGGGGGACTTGACCGCGGGCGGGGTCCGCGCCAAGGGCAGGCGCCATGATCCCCGCCGACCGCCTTGCCCAGATCCGCGACCGCTTCGCCTATGTCGAGGCGCGGCTGTCCGACGGGTCGGGCGACATGGTGGCGCTGGGGCGGGAACACGCCGACCTGCGGCCTGTGATCGCCGCCATCGACGCATGGGAGCGGGTCCGCAGTGATCTTTCGGGCGCACAGGAGATGCTGGCCGACCCCGAGATGCGGGCCCTGGCCGAGGACGAGGTGCCGCGCGTGAAGGCTGACCTTGCCGCCGCCGAGCAGGCGCTGCGCGTGGCGCTTCTGCCGCGCGATGCGGCCGACGCGCGCCCCGCGATCCTGGAGATCCGTCCCGGCACCGGGGGCGAGGAGGCCGCGCTCTTCGCAGGCGACCTGTTGCGCATGTACCAGCGCCACGCGGAAACGCGCGGCTGGCGGTTCGAGATCGTGGAACTGCAGGAAACCGACCTGGGCGGCGTGAAGGAAGCCGTGGCGCGGGTGGAGGGCGAGGGCGTGTTCGCCCGCCTGAAATTCGAATCCGGCGTGCACCGCGTGCAGCGCGTGCCGGAAACCGAGGCGGGCGGCCGTATCCACACCTCGGCCGCGACGGTGGCGGTGCTGCCCGAGGCCGAGGCCGTGGACGTCCAGATAGCCGACAAGGACATCCGCATCGACACCATGCGGGCATCCGGCGCGGGCGGGCAGCACGTCAACAAGACCGACAGCGCCGTGCGGATCACCCACCTGCCCACCGGGATCATCGTCACGTCATCGCTGAAGTCCCAGCACCAGAACCGCGACATCGCCATGCAGGTGCTGCGCACGCGGCTTTACGACCTGGAACGCAGCCGGGTGGACGGGGCGCGCGCCGCCGACCGCCGGGCGCAGGTGGGCTCGGGCGACCGGTCGGAACGCATCCGCACCTACAACTTCCCGCAGGGGCGCCTGACCGACCACCGGATCGGGCTGACGCTGTATTCGCTCGACCGGATCGTGGCGGGCGACCTGGACGAGGTCATCGACGCGCTGGTGGCCGCCGATCAGGCCGCGAAATTGGCCGACGCGGGCGGGATGGAGGGCGCCGCGTGACGATCGTGCAGGCCGCGGTCGCGCAAGGGGCGGCCCGGCTGGCGGCGGCCGGGGTGCCCGATGCGGGCCGCGATGCGCGCTGGCTGATGGCGCATGCGCTGGGGGTGGACACGGGGCGGCTGGTGCTGATGGCAGGCGATCCATTGCTGCCCGATGTGGCCGCCCGGTTCGACGCGATGCTGTCAGCCCGCGCCGCGCGCCAGCCGGTCGCGCAGATCACCGGAACCCGCGCTTTCTGGGGGCGGGACTTCACCGTCACGCCCGACGTGCTGGACCCAAGGCCCGAGACCGAGACGCTGGTGGCCCTCTCCCTTGCAGAACCCTTCGCCCGGGTGCTGGACCTTGGCACCGGGTCGGGGTGCATCATCGTCACGTTGCTGGCCGAGCGCCCCGATGCGCGGGGCGTGGGGGCGGACATCTCGGTGGCGGCCCTTGCGGTGGCGGGGGCGAATGCCGCGCGGCACCGGGTGGCCGACAGGCTGATCCTGACGCCGTCGGATTGGTTCGCTGACCTGGGCGGCACCTACGATCTGATCGTGTCGAACCCGCCCTACATCTCGGCGGACGAGATGGCCGACCTGCAGCCCGACGTCCGGGACTGGGAGCCGCGCCACGCGCTGACCGACGGCGCCGACGGGCTGACCGCCTTTCGCGCCATTGCCGCAGGAGCGTCGTCGCACCTGTCCCCCCAGGGAAGCCTGATCGTCGAGATCGGCGCGACACAGGGGCCCGCCGTGGCTGCGGTGTTCACGGGCGCAGGGTTGCAGGATGTCACCGTGCATCCCGACCTTGCGGGGCGCGACCGGGTGGTTTCGGGGCGCCGTTCGGGCTGACGCACGGGAATCCGCTTGAAGCTGCCCCCTGTCCGTGCTTAGACGCGAGCACAGGACGTCGCGCAGGCCTCGCGCCGACCCCTGTCATGCAGCCCCGCCCCGTGACCGTTGACCGCCGCGTTTCTCCGGCCGGGACGTGTCACAAGGGCGAAACGCCGGAACAAGGACAGGATGCGCTCTTCCAAGTCACGATCGCGGTCGAAGGCGAACCGCAACCGTTCGCTCGGCAACATCATCAACCGGGTGTTCGACAGTTCCGGTCCCGAGGGGAAGGTGCGCGGCACGCCCCAGCAGATCATCGACAAGTACACCCAGCTGGCCCGCGATGCGCAACTGTCGAACGACCGCGTGGCGGCGGAGAACTTCCAGCAACATGCCGAGCACTACACCCGGATGCTGGCCGAGGCGATGCGCGAGATGGACGCCATGCGGGTCGAGCAGGGTGGCGCGTGGCAGGGCGGCCAGAACGGCAACCAGACCGGCAACGGCGCGCCCTCGGAGGCACGCCGCGACGACGCGCCCCAAGGCCAGCGGAATGACGCCCGCACCGAGGGGCGCAACGACGGGCGCCGGGATGACCGCAACGACGGGCGCAATGACGGGCGCCGCGATGACCGGGGCGATGCCCGCAATGACGGGCGCAGGAACGACCGCGGCGACCAGCGCCGCGACGACCGCGACGGTGGACGCCGGTCCGAGGCAGCGGACACGTCCGCTCAGGCAGGCTATGCCGTTTCCGACGTGATCGACTTTGCCGACGATGATGGCCCGGGCCTTGTCGAGACACCGGAAAGCGTCGCGGTCGCGATCCCGCTGGTGGCAGCACCACTGGGGACCGTCGCAGGGGCGGACATCGGAACCGAGGGCGAGCCCGAGAAGCGCCGCGCGCCGCGCCGTCGCCGGGGCCCGAAGCCTGCCACGGGGGACGTGGCAGACGCTCCCGCCGGGGACGCCCCCGAAGCCGCCGAATAGGACTGCCCGGCTAGGGCGTGGCAATGCGCCGCGCCAGCGCGCAGAACGCCTCGACCCCGATCTCCTCGGCCCGCTGGGTGGGAGCAATCCCGGCTGCGATCAGGCGGTCCTCGATATCCGGGGCCAGTCCCCGCAAGGCCGCGCGCAGCATCTTGCGCCGCTGGTTGAACGCGGCAGCCACGACGCGCTCCAGCACCGCCGCATCGGCCGGAAAGGCCGGTTCGGGCCGCGCCGCCAGATGCACCACGGCCGATCGCACCTTGGGCGCGGGCGTGAATGCCTCGGGCGGCAGGTCCAGCACGATCCGGGGCACCGTGCGCCACTGGGCCAGGATGGCCAGCCGCCCATTCGCCTTGGACCCCGGCCGCGCCACGATCCGCTCAGCGACCTCGTGCTGGAACATCAGCGTGAGCGACGTCCAGACCGGGGGCCAGACGGGCGGGGTCAGCCAGCGCACCAGAAGCTCGGTGCCGACGTTGTAGGGCAGGTTCGCCACGATCCGCACCGGGGGCGTCAGGTGCGGGGTCAGGTCCACGTCCAGCGCATCGCCCGGGACCACGGTCAGCCGCCCGGGATAGGCAGCGGCGATCTGTTCCAGCGCGGGCAGGCAGCGCGCGTCCTTTTCCACGGCCACCACATGCCGTGCCCCCTCGGCCAGCAGACCGCGCGTCAGCCCGCCCGGCCCGGGGCCGACCTCGACGACGTCGCACGCCGTCAGGTCGCCCGCGGCCCGCGCGATCCGGGAGGTCAGGTTCAGGTCGAGGATGAAGTTCTGGCCCAGCGCCTTCTTCGCCACCAGCCCGTGCGTCGCGATCACCGCGCGCAGCGGGGGCAGGGCGTCGATGCCGCTCATGTCGGCCCGCTCATGCCGTCCGCGCCGCGCCAGCCCGCGCCTGCGCCATCGCCCAGGCCATGCGGATCGCGGCGACGGTGGACGCCGGGTTCGCAAGGCCCTTGCCCGCGATGTCGAACGCCGTGCCGTGGTCGGGCGAGGTGCGGACGAAGGGCAGGCCCAGCGTCACGTTCACCCCGTCGTCGAAGGCGATGGTCTTGATCGGGATCAGCGCCTGGTCGTGGTACATGCAGACGGCGGCGTCATAGCGGGCGCGGGCGGCGGCGTGGAACAGCGTGTCGGCGGACAGGGGGCCGGTCAGGTCGAACCCCTCGGCCCGCAGCGCCTCGAGGACCGGGGCGATCAGGGTGATCTCCTCGGTCCCCATCGCGCCGCCTTCACCCGCATGGGGGTTCAGGCCCGCGACCGCGATCCGGGGCGCCGGGATGCCGAAGTCGCGGATCAGCGCGGCGTGGGTCAAACGGACCGTGTCGGACAGGAGGCCCCGGCTCAGGGCCCGGGGCACCTCGGCGAGGGGAATGTGGATCGTGGCAGGCACCACCCGCAGCGTATCGCAGGCCAGCATCATCGCGACATGCGACACGCCCGCCAGATGGGCAAGGTATTCCGTATGCCCGGGGAATGCGAAGCCCGCGCCGTCATACAGCACCTTCTTGTGGATCGGCCCCGTGGTCATGGCGGCGCAGGCGCCGGACCGGACCAGGGCGACGGCGCGGGCGATCACGTCCACTACGCCCTGGGCGTTGGCCGGGTCGGGGCGGCCCGGGACTGCCGGCGCGGCAAACCTGTGCACGAGCACCGGCAAACCGTGCCGTCCCGCGCGGGTCCCCTCGGACACGTCATCGACCATGACCACCGGCGTTCCGGGGGGAAGGTGGCGCGGATCGCCCAACCACACCAGCGGAACCGCGCCCGCAAGCCGCGCCTGGGCCCCGGCTGCACATTCCGGGCCGATGCCCGAGGGGTCGCCGCAGGTCAGGACGACTGGCGCCGCGTTGTCCGCTGTCATTCCAGGATCTGGATGATCGCCCGCGACCGGAGTTCGGCCAGATACTGCGCGGCCTGCGCGCCGACCTGCTGGTTCAGAAGCTGTCCGCGCACTTCGGCCCGCGCGGCCTCGAAGTTGATCCCCAGCGTCCTGGCGCAGAGCATCACCGCTCCGCCGCCCGGAAGCGGCGCAATCTCGCCCGCGTCGAGGCCCGCCAGCACCTGCGCCACGGCGCCCGGGACCTGCCCGGCGGGCACGTTCTGGCGCTGCGGATCGCCCGCACGCCCGGCGCGGGCCTCGGCGAAAAGTTCCTCGCAGGTCTGCACGTCGGCCGTCAGGCGCGGCAGGCCGCCCCCCGGAACGCCGAAGGTCACATAGTCAAGGGTAGGGATACCGTCCTCGCCGCCTTGCGGCACGTCGCGTTCGCGCAGGAAGAACAGCGCGACGGCGCTTTCGCTCTCGATCGGCCGCGAGACCTGGCCCGGCTGAAGCCGAGAGACCTCGGCCTGCACATCCGGGGGCAGGGCGGTCACGCGGATCCAGTCTCGGGCCCCGCCCTGCGACCGGGATGCGGCCGAGGACACGCGATGCGCCGCCTCGGCGAAATCCTCGACACTGTCGACCTCGGCCGCGATCCGGCGGGCGCGTTCAAGGCTGGCGCGCCGACTTTCCGGTGTGCCCGCGGGCAGCAGGATCTCGGACAACAGGACGCGGTCATCGGTGCCGGGCGGCGTCGTGGCCAGGGCGCGGTCCACCTCGGCCTCGGTCACGCTGGCCTGCGGGAAGAAGCGCGCCCGCACGACCTCGCGCCAGGCCACGCCCACGGCAACAAAGTCGCGGAACGTCGTCTCCTGCACCCCCGCCTGCGCAAGGGCTGCGACGAATTCCTCGGTGCTCAGGTTCGCGCGGGCGGCGAATTCCGCCATGCCCGCCTCGACCGCTTCGGGCGACACGGTGATGCCGTCGGCATCGGCGGCCGCCAGTTGCAGCCGCTCCTCGATCAGCCGCTCGAGTGCCAGCTCGTTCGGGTCACCCGGCGCACGCAACAGCGTGAAGAAGCGTGCGCGCTGGTCCAGTTCATGCTGGGTCACCACACGGTCATCGACCCGGGCCACCGGCGCGAATTCGCCCTGCGCCCGCGCGGGGTGCGCCACCGGCGCCGCGACCAGAAGGGTCAGGATGGCCAGGGAAACGGGGATCAGGTTCAGCCGCATGATTGTCGTCCACTCCGCCTCTGTCGGGGTCTTGCGCCCTCGTTCCGCTGCCGGGCAATGCTGGCCTTCGGCAGGTTTGTCCACTCTCATCCGCGGCATACGGTTCCGCGTGCACCGGGTTGCTCGCCGCCGAACCCCAGAAGCGTGACCCGCAGCCCGACGTCGGTGTCGGGCCGCACACTAGTCGAGGACGTGAAGCGGCGCGAGAGGGAAAGATCGGCCGCGAAGCACTCGTTGCGGAACACAAGGCCCAGCCGTGCATCGGCCGCGCGGCTGGCCTCGAAGTCGTAGCGCAGGTCGTTCTCGATGGACCATTGCGGGGTCAGTTGCACGGCGGTGTCCAGCCGCAGCTCGGACGCCGCCTCGGGCCGCGCGGCGGCAGGGTCGGCCTCGGCCCAGACATAGCTGGCCACCGCCCGCAGGCGGCGGTCCGTCCAGTCCAGCCGCCCCTCGGCGCGCGACACGTCGAACGCGTCGTCGAACAGGGCGCGCCCGGTCAGGGCGATGCGGTCGCCAAGCCGGAGCTGCCCGGCCATGAGCCAGTCCGAGGCCAGCCCCGACAGGCCCGAGACACCGCCGAACTGGCCAAGGTCCTCGTCGCGCAGGATGCGGCCCAGCGTCAGGGTACCTTGCCAATCCCGGTCGGACAGGTGCGTCCAGGTGACCCCGAGATTGAGGCGCGCACCCCGCTCGCGCAGGTCGTCACCCGGAAACCGCGACAGGGCGAACAGGTTGCCTTCGTCGAACTCGGGCAGGACGCTGTCCTCGTTGGGCAGGCGCGGCCCGAAGCGGTCGGTCCAGACCAGCTGCACCATCGGGGTCAGCAGGTCGGACCCGCCAGCGCCGCGGCGCACCAACGGCCACCGCAGGTCGGCGGCAAGCGTCGGTGTGCCCAGCACCTGCGTCTCGTCAAAGCTCGCGTCATCGGCGATGCGATAGATGTCCGCCGCGAACTGTGCCTCTGCCCCTGCGACCAATCCGCCCGGCAGGACACGCTCGCCGCGCCACTGTGCGGCCGTGCCCAGCCGCGTCAGGTCGCGGCCAAGGACATCCTCGGTGCTGGCGCGACGATAGGACTGCGCTGAGAAGCGCAGCCGCGCCTCGCCGCCGATCCCGGCCGGGAACAGGCGGCGCTCCCACAGGGCAAGCCCTTGCAGCGCGGGCAGCCGGTCACGGCCCGCCAGTTCCGAGGCGCGCAAGGTCCGATAGGCGATCACGCTGGCCGACACGCGTTCGTCCCGCCCGACGCGCGACAATGCGACCTCGCTGTCCAGCCGGTCGGCCCCGGAATAGCGGTAGTCCGACAGATAGCGCTCGTCGGACACAAGCTCTGCATCGAACGTCAGGACAAACGCGCGGGGCAGGGCGAAGGCGCCTTGCACGAACAGGTAGCCGCGCAACGGATCCTCGGTCAGGTCATCCCGCGAAATGGCGCCGTTCGCCTCGATCCGGCCCGACCGGAACGCCTGGCGGTAGCGCAGTTCAACGGTGCGGCTCCGGGTGGTCAGGAAGGGTGCCACCGTCACGTCGGCACTGGCGCCGAGCGGCACGAAATAGGGTGCGCGGATGCCGAACCCCAGGAGGTTCGACTGGGTGAGGTCAGGCGAGAGAAACCCCCGCGCGCGCCGCACCGACGGGTCGGGCAGGCGCAGACGCGGGATATAGGCAACGGGGATCCCGGCCACTTCCAGCCGCGCGCCGGTGAAGTAGATCTGCCGGGCCTCGGTGTCGTGCACGACCTGCCGGGCGCGGATCTGCCACAGGGGCGTCTGGCTAGCCGCGCAGACCCGGCAGGACGAGGCGACCGTGTTCGACAGCTGCACATAGCGCCCGTCCACGCGCGACAGCGCGGCGGCGGCGACCTGCAGTTCGCGGTTCAGGACCAGCCGGGCCGAGGTCAGGATGCCATTGCGCAGGTCGGCATCCAGTTCCCCCGCATCGGCCAGGACGACGATATTGGTCCCTTGCGTCAGGGTGATCGGCCCGTCGATCCCGAGGCGTCCGTCGCGCCGGTCGTAAGTGATGCGGGTGGCCGTCAGGCGGGTTCCCCGGAACAGCACCTCGACGCCGCCCTCGGCGACCAACGCCGAATCCGCGCTGATCGCCACGCGGTCCGCGATCAGTGTTGCCGTTTCGGGCAGAGGGTCCTGCGACCGCGCCGGATGCGCCAGCATGGCGCACAGGGTCGCGGCCAGCAGAAGCGCCGCCACGGTCCGGCCTGTGCCAAGAGCCAACGCAGCGACCCGGCCGACCGGCGACCGGCCCATCGGGCGGGCGGGCGGGGTCATCCGTCCTCCTGGTGCAGGATCAGCGCGACGGCCATGAGCAGCGCCGCGACCGGAACGCTCCAGGCCGCAAGGGCCACCGGGATCTGGCCGGATTCGCCCAGAAGCCGTGCAAAGTCGCGCAGGAAGAACACGGCGAACCCCGCAAGGATCGCGGTCAGCACCATCACGCCGGTCCGGCCGCCCCGCTGCGGACGCAAGGTGAAGGACGCGCCGACCAGCAGCATCGCCGCGAACAGCACGGGCTGGGCCAGTTCCATCTGCAACCAGACCCGGTGCGCGCGGGCCGAGAACCCGGCGGCGTCAAGGTCGGCGATGAAACCCGGCAGGTCCCAGATGGCGACGGCAAAGGGCTGGCCAAAGCTGTCGCGGATCTGGTCCCTGGTCAGCGTCGATGGCAGGCGCAGCCGGTCCAGCCGCAGGGCCTCGCGTTCGGGATTGGCGGCTCCAAGGGTCCAGAGCTTGACATCGTTCAGATCCCACGCGCCCTCGCCCAGGATCGCGCTGCCCGCCTCGATCCGCTGCCGGGGCACCCCGTCCTCGCCAAACGCCAGGAAGGTCACGCCCAAAAGCTCGGTTCCGTCCAGACTTGCGCGGGTTGCGCGGATGACGCGCTGGACACCGTCCTCGCCGCCAAGGCCACCCTCGCGCAGCCACAGACCTTCGGCGCTGATCGACAGAAGGCTGCCCGCGCCGCCGCGCAACCGGTCGCCGAGGCGTTCGTATTCCTTCGACGTGGCCGCTACGATCGGGTTCAGCACGCCGACGGCCACCAGTCCCGCCAAAAGGGCAACCCCCACCGGTGCGGCGAGGCTGCGCAGGGCCGACCGGCCCGCCGCGCGGGCGATCACAAGCTCGCTCGACCGCGCCAGACCCAGGCACAGCACCACACCCGCGATCACCACCACGATGGGCAGGATCTGGTACAGCCCGCGCGGCACGTTGAAGAGCGTCAGCGCGATGATGTCGGCCAGCGCCGCCGGCCCCCCGCCAAAAGCCCGGATCTGTTCCAGCATGTCGATCAGCAGCGACACGACCAGGAATGCCCCGAACACGAGGGCCAGCGCCGCCAGGAACCTGCGGGCGAAATAGAGGTGCAGCGTCATGTGGCGGCCAAGGGTCCGGACCCCGCGCCCTGGTCCGGCCGTCGGCGCCGGTGCACCAGGTCGGGCCGCGTGTCCCAGTGCAGCATCGCCCATGCGACCGCCAGCCCGATTGCCGAGGCCGCATAGATCTGGGGCCAGGGCGCGGTGCCCCGCAGCGCCGTGGCGCCCAGGGCATTGTCCAGCAACTTGAGCACGATCAGCGCAATGGCCGCGCCCGCGATCTGGCGCGCCATGCCGAAGCGGCTGAACCCGCCCAGCATCATCACGGCAAAGGCCAGAACGGGCGCCGCCAGCGCCAGCGCGGCCTGGTTGAACCGGTCATGGGCCACGCCGCGCAGGCTTGCGGCGCTGCGGCCCGTGGCCTCCATCAGGTCGGCGCTCGCATGCAGAAGTGCGGGCGTCGGCAGCGTGCGCGGGTCCGGTCGCCCGTTGCGGGTCGCCCCCAGAAGGGCGGCGATGTCATAGGACAGTTCCGTGAACCGCATCGTGGCCAGCCGCTGCCCGTCGCTGCGCAGGTCCTGCACAAGCCCGTCGAACATGACAAGCCGGGGCCCCGCATCCGACCGCACCACCAGCGCGCGGTCTGCGGTATAGGTCACGCGGCCATCCGGGTTGCGCGCGTCCGACAGGTACAGGTCCAGAAGCTCGCCGCGGGGCGAGATCTCGCGGATGTAGACGGTCGTCCCCGGGGCAGGGTGGACGAACTGCCCCTCGCGCAGGATGCGGGCCGTGACATTCTCGGCGACCTCGACCTGGCGTTCCGCCAGCCGCGCGACCGACAGCGGCACCAGCACATGGGTCAGGACCGACAGAAGCGCCGCCACCATCAGCCCGAACAGCAGGACCGGACGGGCAAGCCGCACCGGCGCATGGCCGGTCGCCTGCACCACGACAAGCTCGCTGTCCGCCGCCAGGCGGTTCGTCACATAGATCGCCGCCACCGCGGCCGCGATGGGAAGCACCAGCCGGATGACATTGGGCAGCGACAGGGCCGAGAATTCCAGGAACACCAGCGCGGTCTCGCCATTGGCGATCAGCTGGTCGAACAGGACCACCGCACGGTTGACCCAGTAGACCAGCACAAGGACCAGCGAGAAGAACCCGAAGTGGGCGATCAGCCGGGCCAGAACATAGCGGTCGAAGCGTGTCACGGGCGCGGCACTGTTCCCTGCGGCGGATCGGTGATGACGTTAGCAGCAGCGGCACGCGACCGAAAGACCACGGCCCCTGCGCGCGACGTCCGGGTGCTGGCCCTTGGCGCGCGGCGGGGCTAGGGTCGGGCGAAACTCCGCAACCCGAAGGATCAGCGCATGACCACACCCGTCGCCGTCGAGATCGCATCCGGACCGCTTGCCGACATTGCGTCACGGCCGGGGCGCCTTGCGCTGTTCGCCACGCCCGACGGGCGGCTGGATGCGACGGGACGTCAGGTCAACCGCCTGATGCGCGGGGCGCTCGCCCGCTTCACCGCCTCGCCCGCATGGACGAAGCTGAAGCCCGGCGAAGGCCAGGACTTCGCTTGGCCCGCGGGTCTGGCTGTCGAAGGGGTACACCTGATCAAGCTGCCGCGCCGGGCCGATGCGCTGGCCGCGCGCCGCGCGGGGGCGGTCATCGGCAAGGTCCTGGGCAAGGACGGCGCGGTGGTCTCGGTCCCCGCAGGCCGCGCGGCGCCCGAGATCGTGCTGGGCCTGATGCTGCGCGCCTACCGCTTTGCCGACTACCGCACGGGCGACGGCGCGGGCGACCCGCCCGGTCCCGTCACCGTCCTGTCGCCCGAGGCCGAGGACCTGGTGGCCGCGCTGCCGGCCCTGCGCGCCCGGGCCGAAGGCGTGTTCTTCACCCGCGACCTGACGAACGAACCGGCGAACGTGCTGACCACGATGGAGTTCGCCAAACGGCTGGAAGCCCTGCGCGATCTGGGTGTCGAGGTCGAGGTGCTGGACGAGGAGCACCTGGAACGCCTGGGCATGCGCACGCTTCTGGCCGTGGGGCAGGGGTCGGAAAGCCCCTCGGCCGTGGTCGTGATGCACTGGAAGGGGGCCGAAGGTGCGCCCTTCGCCGTGGTCGGCAAGGGCGTCGTCTTCGACACCGGCGGCATCTCGATCAAGCCCGCCGCGGGGATGGAGGAGATGACGATGGACATGGGCGGCGCGGGCGTCGTGTCCGGCCTGATGAAGACCCTCGCCCTGCGCGGGGCAAAGGCCAATGTCGTGGGGCTGGTGGGTCTGGTCGAGAACATGCCCGACGGCCGCGCGCAGCGCCCCGGCGACATCGTGAAATCCATGAAGGGTGACACGGTCGAGGTCATCAATACCGACGCCGAGGGTCGCCTCGTGCTGGCCGATGTGCTGTGGTATGCGCAGGAACGCTTCCAGCCCTCGGGCATCGTGGACCTTGCCACGCTCACCGGCGCCATCATCATCGGGCTCGGGCACGAGATGGCAGGGGTCTTCGCCAACGACGACAAGCTGGCCGATGCGCTGCTCAAGGCCGCGGGGACGGAAGGCGAGGGCGCATGGCGGATGCCCATGGGCACGGCCTATGACAAGATGCTGAAGTCCGACCTTGCTGACATGAAGAACGTGGGCGGGCGCCCTGCCGGGTCGATCACCGCGGCGCAATTCCTGAAGCGGTTCGTCAAGGACGGGGTGCCGTGGGTCCACCTGGATATCGCCGGGGTCGCACGCACGCCCGGCGACACCGATATGGCGCCCAAGGGCGCGACGGGCTGGGGGGTCCTCACGCTCGACCGGCTGATCGCGGGGCGCGAGACGGAGTAACCCTTGGGCGCGGCGCTGTTCTACCACCTGACGCGCGGTCCGCTGGAGGAGACGCTGCCCGTTCTGCTGGCGCGCTCGCTCGACCGGGGCTGGCGCGTGGTGGTGCGCGGCACCGATCCGGCGCGGCTCGACTGGCTGGACCAGAAGCTCTGGCAGGGCCCCGAGGACGGGTTCCTGCCGCACGGGGTGGCAGGGGGGCCGCATGACACGCTGCAACCCGTGCTGCTGACGACCGCGCCCGGGAACCCGAATGGGGCGACCGTACTGATGGCCGTGGACGGGGCCGACGTGGCAGCTGACGAGGTGGCCGGTATGGAACGCACCTGCATCCTGTTCGACGGCCACGATCCGGCGGCGGTGCAAGCTGCGCGCGGCCAGTGGAAGCGCCTGACCGACGCGGGCCTGCCCGCCGAATATTGGTCCGAGGAGACGGGCCGCTGGGTGAAGAAGGCCGCCGCCGGGGGCGCGGCATGACCCTGACCGAGATGGCGGTCGAGGTGCTGACCACCGCCGACGGCCGCGCCAAGACCGCCACCGCCCGCCGCCACGCCGCCGCGTGGTTCGCCGCGCGGGATGCAGGCACGCCGATCCCACTCGGCTCCGCCCTGCCGCCCCTGCGCCCCGCGCGCCCCAACCGGCCGGAACTCCTCGCCCCGCGCGACGTGCCCCGCCGCCGCCCGGGCACGCAGGCGGGCCGCCTCGCGTTGCTGCACGCCGTCGCGCATATCGAACTGAACGCGGTGGACCTGCACTGGGACATCATCGCGCGCTTTGCCGCCACGCCCATGCCTCTGGGCTTCCATGACGACTGGGTGCGCGCGGGCGACGAGGAAGCCAAGCATTTCAATCTCGTCTGCGACTGTCTTGAAGCGATGGGCAGCCACTACGGCGCGCTGCCGGCCCATGTCGGCATGTGGCGCGCCGCAGAAGATACCGCGGATGACCTGATGGGGCGCCTTGCCGTGGTCCCGATGGTGCTCGAGGCGCGCGGTCTGGACGTCACGCCGGGCATGATCGACATCTTTGACCGCGCGGGCGACACGGGCGCCGTGGCGGCGCTGCGCACGATCTACGCCGAGGAAGTGGCCCATGTCGCCTA
>DBBA01000031.1 GCA_002291955.1 Rhodobacteraceae bacterium UBA996
CGGGGCATCGGGGATCGTCGCGGGGATATCGGCGATGGTGCGGGCATTGGCGGTGACATTCTCGCCCTCGGTCCCGTCGCCGCGGGTTGCGGCCTGCACGAGGATTCCCTGTTCGTAGCGCAGCGACAGCGACAGGCCGTCGATCTTCGGCTCGGCGGTGCAGGGGATCGGGGTCGCGGGATCGAGGCCGAGATACCGGCGCAGGCCGTCGTGGAAATCGTGGATGTCCTGTGCCGAGAAGGCGTTCTCGAGCGACAGCATCGGCACCGCGTGGCGCACCTTGGCAAAGGTCTCGGACGGAGCGGCGCCGACCCGGGCCGAGGGACTGTCAGGCCGCACAAGATCGGGAAAGCGGGCTTCGATGGCGGCGTTGCGGCGCTTCAGCCGGTCATAGTCGGCATCCGGGATCTCGGGCGCATCGTCGCGGTGGTAGGCCGCATCGGCCCGGGCGATGGCCGCGGCAAGACGGCCGAGCTCGGCACGCGCTTCGGCCGCGGTCAGGCTGGCGACATCGGTGTCGGACGGGGCGGACCCGGACGTGTCGGGGCGACCTGCCCGGCCCGCGTTACGCTTCTCTGCCACGGTTCGACCCCGCCCGTTTCGCACGGCGACGCCGTGCCACGGCGATGTGTTAGGTCCGCCAACCCCGGCGGTCCAGTCCGCGGGCGGCCATCATGCCCAGGAACGGGCCGCCGATGACCTGCAGCCGGTCAGGGTCGCGCGGCAGCCGGGTCAGGCCCCGACGGCGATGCGGCGGTCGCGGGTCGCAGCCTCGGGGTCGCGCAGGACATAGCCGCGGCCCCAGACCGTCTCGATGTAGCTGTCCCCGCCGGTGGCCGTCGCAAGCTTCTTGCGGAGCTTGCAGATGAAGACGTCGATGATCTTGAGCTCGGGCTCGTCCATGCCGCCGTAGAGATGGTTCAGGAACATCTCCTTCGTCAGGGTCGTGCCCTTGCGCAGGCTGAGCAGCTCCAGCATCTGGTATTCCTTGCCGGTCAGGTGCACCGGCTGGCCCGCGGCATCGACCGTCTTGGCATCCAGGTTGACCTCGATCTTGCCGGTGCGGATGACGGACTGCGCATGGCCCTTGGACCGGCGGATGATGGCGTGGATGCGCGCCACCAGTTCCTCGCGGTGGAAGGGCTTGGTCAGATAGTCGTCGGCGCCGAAGCCGAAGCCGCGGATCTTGTTCTCGGTATCGTCGACGCCCGACAGGATCAGGATCGGCGTGTCCACGCGGGCCATCCGCAGCTGGCGCAGCACCTCGTGCCCGTTCATGTCGGGCAGGTTCAGGTCGAGCAGGATCAGGTCGTAGTCGTAGAGCTTGGCGAGATCGATCCCCTCCTCCCCCATGTCGGTCGCGTAGACATTGAGGTTGGCATGCGTCAGCATCAGTTCGATGCTGCGCGAGGTTGTGGGGTCGTCTTCAACCAGAAGGATCCGCATCTCGGGGTCTCCACGCTCCTGTCACCGTCCGTCGCAGACTGGCCGACAATGGTTAATCGCCCGTTACCGGTTCCTTGCATGTTCTCATTTCTACCTATGGTTGTCTATAACGTTGCAGTGTCGTTGCCTTGAGCGCGACCTCGCCGTGCCGGTGGACGGCCTCCTGCCAGCTGTCGAGTTCGTCCTCGCTCAGGTCCCACGTCGCCACCGCCTCGGCCCGGGTGATCAGCCCGTGGTCGACCGCGCGCACGACGGCGGCCTTGCGGCTGGCCACCCAGCGCCGGGTGGACGGCGGCGGGAGGTCGGCGCGGGTCATGATCGTGCCGTCCGGCAGGGTGACGGCACGCGGACCGTCGATCTTCTTGAGATACATCGCGTTACACCCCTTTCAGGCCCCGGGGCGCACCCTGCGCCGCCGCGCTTAAGGGACGGTGAAGCGATGCCTTGCGAATACCCTGCATTTTCCTATATTTCCTCGGTTCCCCGGAGTTGCTGCGATGCCACTGGATGCCCCCCGCTCGGGCCTGAACTCGCTGGGCCTGCCCAAGGCCCCGGCCGACACGCGCGTGGTCGTCGCCATGTCGGGTGGCGTCGACTCCTCGGCCGTGGCCGCGCTCTTGAAGTCGCAGGGATACGATGTCGTGGGCGTCACGCTGCAGCTCTACGACCACGGGGCGGCGCTGGCGAAGAAAGGGGCCTGTTGCGCGGGGCGCGACATCCATGATGCCCGGCGGGTGGCTGAGACGATGGGATTTCCGCACTATGTGCTCGACTACGAGAACGTGTTTCGCGAATCGGTGATGGACGAATTCGCGGAAAGCTATCTGGCAGGGGCGACGCCGGTGCCCTGCATCCGCTGCAACGAACGGGTGAAGTTCAAGGACCTGCTGGCCACGGCCAGGGACCTTGACGCCGACTGCATGGCCACCGGCCACTATATCCGCCGGATGATGGGGCCGGGGGGACCGGAACTGCATCGCGCGGCGGACCCGGCCCGCGACCAGAGCTATTTCCTGTTCTCGACCACGCGGGAGCAGCTCGATTTCCTGCGCTTTCCCCTGGGCGGGCTGGCGACCAAGGCCGAGACCCGCGCGCTTGCCGCGCAATTCGGGCTGGCCGTGGCCGACAAGCCGGACAGCCAGGACATCTGCTTTGTCCCGAACGGCGACTATGCCGCGGTGGTCGAGAAGCTGCGCCCCGGCGCCGGCCAGCCGGGCGAGATCGTGGATGCGGAGGGCAACGTGCTGGGCACGCACCCGGGCGTGATCCACTTCACCATCGGGCAGCGCCGGGGGCTGGGGATCGGCGGGCTCGCGGAGCCCATGTATGTGGTCCGGCTGGACGTGGACCGGCGGCAGGTTGTGGTCGGCCCCAAGGCGATGCTCGCCACCCGCCGGGTGCCGGTGCGCGAGGTCAACTGGCTTGGCGATGGCGGCTTTGCAGACGCGGCCGAGCGGGTGGTGGACGTGCGCATCCGCTCCACCCGCCCCCCGCGCGAGGCGGTGCTGCGTCCGCTGTCGGCGACCGAGGCCGAGGTGGAACTGGTCGTGGCCGAGGACGGGGTCAGCCCCGGACAGGCCTGCGTGTTCTATGCGCCTGACAGCACCCGGGTGCTGGGCGGCGGCTGGATCTGGCGCGGGGCCTGAGGGCGACCGGGTGTGGCGTCCGCCTCGGTTCAGCCCCCGCCAGGCGGCATGAACTGCAGGTCCGTGCCAGTCCAGGCCACCACGTTCTGGCATTGCGCCGGGCGGGTCGTCTGGGGACACCCGCCTGCCGTGGTCCCGGTCAAGAGCCGTGTCCGCCCGTCGGGCCCGGCTTCTAGCCGCACGCCCACCGCAAGGAAATCGGCGAAGGGGCGGCGGTCGGGACGGGTCGAGAGATACACCTGCACCGCACAGTTCGCCGCCCCGCAATAGGGCCTTGGGTTGCCGACGAGGCAGGTGATCGCGGCCCAGTCGATGACGAGGTCGGCGATCCCGTCGCCGTCGATGTCGCCGGTCTGCGCGTAGCCCGGCTGCATGTCGGCGTTGCTGCCGCAGCCCGCGACGATGTCGATGGTGGCGTCCGACAGCATCGCGGTCGTCTCGGGATGCGCGGCCGGCGCCTGCGCCTGCCACCGCGACGTGCAATGCGCGGTGATGGACGCGAGGCCTTCCGCGAACCCCGTCGCCGGATGCACGGCCACGGGGGCGCCACCGGCCCAGACCTGCAGGTCAGCGCCCTGCGGCACGGCCGCGAACAGCGGGTCGGCCAGCGACAGGCGCTGCACGAAGCCCATGCCGTTCAGCTCGTCCCAGTAGGGGTTCGGCAGACCGAACCCCTGCCCGCCCGCAACCAGCAGGATATCGCCGCGCATCATCCCCGGTTCGGCCCCGGGGAACGGCTGAAGCCCGGGGTGGCGGATGGCGAGGTCCACGGTGCCCGGGTCGGTCAGCATGGGCTCGTCGGACGGCGGCAGGCCCGGGCCGCCCGGGGTCGGCCCGCCGCACCACAGGAACAGGGTCTGGTCGGGCGAGACAAGCCAGCCCTCGAACCAGGCGCCGTTGTCGTCAAGCCCCACCTCCCAGGCCCGGACCGGAGGCGAGAGCAGGAGGGCGGCCCCGAGGGCCAGGCAAAGCAAGCCGCGCATGTGACACCAAGGGTCCGCGCGGGGGCTCTGCCCCCGCACCCCCGGGATACTTTAGACAGGATGAAGGGAAAAGGACAGGGTTGCAGCGTTGGGACGACGCGGGCCCTTGCCCCGGTGGCGCACCCGCCGCCGCAGGCGGCCCGGCCCAACTCCGAGGGTCCCCGGGGCGTCAGCCCCGGGCGGCCCGAGGGGGCGGGAGAGCCTCCGCCCCCCCCCTGCCCGCGTGTCTTCAGGCGCGGAACAGATCCTGCGCCACGCCCGCCCGGTCGAACAGGCCGTCACGGCTGGCCTCGAGTTCGCGGCGCAGCTTCTCCATGTCGTGGCCCAGAAGCCTGCCCTGCCACTTGCGCACCTGCCCTGCGCAGATGACTGTCCCCACGTTCGTACGGTCCATCAGCGTGACCACCGCGCCCGGGACGTGGTTCAGGGGCGCCACGTTGGGCAGGCGGGCGTCCAGCAGCACGATGTCGGCCTCCTTGCCCGGGGTCAGGCTGCCGGTGCGGCCGTCGAGCTTCAGACCCCGCGCGCCCTCGATCGTCGCCATGCGGATCACGTCGAGCGCCGACAGAAGCTTCGGGTAGTCCTCGCCCGCGAGCGCCTTTTCGTTCGCGAACATGCGCTGGAGCGTGATTGTCGCCCGCATCTGGGTGAAGGGGTCGGCCGACATGGTGCATTCCACGTCCGACGACAGCGACGGCCACATCCCGAGGTCGAGGCACTTCTGGATCGGCGGGACCCCGTGGCGCATCTGCATCTCGATCGGCACCGACAGCGACACGTGCGACCCGGCATCGGCCGCGGCGCGCCACGCCATGTCGCTCATCCCGGTCATGTGGATGAAGATGTTGTCGGGGCCGAACTTGCCCGCCTGCGCCAGCGCATCAAAGGTGGGCTGCATGCCGAAGGTGCCCACCACGTGCAGGGCGATGGGGATGTTCAACTCGCGCCCGATGGCCCAGGCTTCCTCGTGGAACGGCAGGTAGATCTCGCCACCCATCACCATCGTCACCAGGTCGTCATCGGACGCGAAGTGATGCGCCTTCACCCGCCGCGCGTCGCCCGGATACTTCGCGGCGTCACCCCAGCCTTCGAAATAGCCCAGCACCGCCCGGCGCCCCGTCGCCCGCAGCGCCTGCACGGCGGCATCGGTGTGCTCGGGCGAGTGGTGGATCTGGCTCACGTCCAGGACGGTGGTCACGCCCGCGTCGATCTGGGCCAGTCCGCCGTAGAGTTCCGAGATCGCCACGTCCTCGGGCGTGTAGAGGACGCTGAACTTCTGCAGCATCCATTCGTAGTAATTCGCCGCACTTTCGGGGCGGCCGTCGTTCACCAGGATCGCGTCAGGCAGCAGGCTGCGCAGCGCGGTCTCGAACTGGTGGTGGTGGGTGTCGATGAAGCCGGGCATCACCACATGGCCGGTCGCGTCGATCACCGCGGCGTCGGGCGCGTCGATCCGGGGGGCGACGGCGACGATCTTCGCGTCTTCGATCAGCACGTCGGCCTGCGCGTGGTTGCCGATCGCGGGGTCCATCGTGATGACATGCCCGCCCCGGATCAGCGTCCGGCGACCGGGCACACCGATCCCCTGCGGCATCGCGGCCGGCGCGGTTGCCGTCCCGCCACCCGTACCCTCGGCCGCCCGCACCGGCGCGCGCCGCGCGCCGCCCGCCAGCATCCGTGCCTCGTCACACATCCTGCACATGGATGAAGTTCCTCCCGCAAGTTTCTGGATTCATGTGCCGAAGACAGACCCCAGCACCGGATACCTTGCGACCGACGCGCCAATGCGCGACGCCACCGCGCGCAGTTCGGCCAGGCGGTCGCGGATCATGTCGTCGGGCGTGGTCAGCCCCGTGTAGCCCGAGGAGTTCAGTGCCGCGACCGTGCGTCCATCCGGGCCCCGGACCGGCACGGCCAGCGCGGTGATCCCGTAGTCGAGCTGATCGACGGTCGTGGCATAGCCATCCACGCGCACCGTCAGGATCGCCTGCCGCAACACCTCGGGGTCGGTTTCCGTTCGGGTCGTCAGCTTTTCGGGCTGCGCCCGGGCCAGCCAAGCGTCCAGCGCGCCATCGGGCAGCCCTGCCAGCAGCACCCGGCCAAGCGAGGTCGCATAGGCCGGATAGCGCGCGCCCACCACCGCTGTCGCCCGCCGCGCGCGACTGGCCGACGCATGGGCGATGTACAGCACCTCATGCCCCACCAGCACGGCGACCGAACAGGCATCGCCAAAGGTCTCGACCACGTGGCGCACCTCGGGGCCCAGCACCTCGTCCACCCGGGCGGACGAATAGAACGCGCCGCCGAGGATCATCACCTTCGGCGTCAGGTGGAACCGCTTGCCCCGCTGGCCCACGTACCCCAGCGCCATCAGCGTCAGCAGGCTGCGCCGCGCGGCGGCGGGCGTGGTGCCGGTGCGCCGCGCGATGTCGGACAGGGTCATGTCGGGGTGGCGGGCGTCGAAGCTTTCGATCACCGCGATGCCCTTGGCCAGCGCCTCGACGAAGTCCCCGCCCCGCGCCGTGCGTTCCGCCGGTCCACCGTCCCCCGACATACCGTCCATCACCTCAGCCCTCGGGCGCGAGGACGAAGTCGAAGGCGATCTTCGCGTCGGGCTCCTGTTCCAGGTCCACCGGCAGGCTGTCGGACTTCTTTACCGGGGTGATCTTGCCGATCAGCGACCGGCGCACGCCGAACACCGCGTCATTGTCGATGTAGTCGGTGTTCTCGAAGAACAGTTCCGTCGTGATCGACCGCATCCCCGCGGCGCGGACGATGTAGTGCAGGTGCGCCGCGCGCCAGGAATGGCGGTTGCCCGCGCGCAGGAGCCGCCCCACCGGGCCGTCATAGGGCACGGTATAGGGCTTGGGCAGCACGGTCGTGTACCAGTACTTCCCCTCCGCGTCGGCGGTCAGCTTGGCGCGCAGGTCGTACTTGTCCTGCCCGCTGGCCTGTTCCTGGATCGGATAGGTCCCCGCCGCATCAGCCTGCCAGGTGTCCACGATGGCGCCCGGCAGCGGATTGCCCAGCGTGTCGCGCACCTGCCCCTGCACCAGAACCACGGCCCCCGGCCGCCCCGGCGCGATATGCGCGCCAAGTGCCTTGACCGGCGCATCGTCCAGATAGAACGGCCCAAGGTTCGACCCTTCGGTCGCGCCGCCGCGGGTGTTGATCATGTCCACCAGCGCCGACCAGCCCAGCACGTCCGACAGCAGGATGAACTCGTGCCGTTCGGGGGTGGAGATCTTGCCGCAGTCATACAGGAACATGAGCACGCCCATCCATTCCTCGTGCGTCAGGTTCGTCTCGCGCGTGTAGTCGTGCAGGTGCTTGATGAAGGCTTCCAGAAGGACCTTCAGGCGGCTTCCATCCTGCGTCTTGAAGCTGTCCTTCACCGCCTCGGTGATCGAGTACTGGTTGATGTCGCGCATCGCATCCTCCCCTCCCGGCCCGAGGACCGGGAAACTTCGTGTTGACGGCAAGCTAATTCGCGCAATATCATACGGCAAGTGAAATTATTTTCGCCATGCGCAAACATGGCGAAGCAGGCAGGGGCCACGATGCGCATCGGCAAGCAGGACAACGCCTTTACCGCCATCGCAACGTCGGATGCGACGTCGATCACGGTGCGCGGGCATGACCTGTGCGCCGACCTGATCGGGAAGGTCGATTTCACCGACTACTTCTGGCTTCTGGTCTGCGGTCATCGGCCCACGGACGCGCAGAAGGCGATGATGAACGCCTGTCTTGTCGCCATCGCCGAACATGGGCTGGTCCCGTCCGTGCAGGCCGCGCGGATGACTCTGGCCGCGGCGCCTGAGGCCTGGCAGGGCGCCATGGCGGCGGGGCTTCTGGGCATGGGGTCGGTCGTCGCGGGATCGTCCGAGGTCGCAGGCCGCTATCTGGCCGAGATCGTGGCGGAAGGCGGGGATGAGGCTGCGGCCGTTGCCTCGCTCGAACGGCTGAAGGCCGCGAAGAAGAAGGTCCCGGGCCTCGGCCACCCGCAACATTCGGGCGGTGACCCGCGCGCCGACCGACTGTTGCAGATCGCCGACGAGTTGGGCGTGTCTGGTGCGCATGTCGCGGTGCTGCGGCACCTCGGCCGGCACGCGGGCCGGATCATGAACCGCTCCCTGCCCGTCAACGTGTCGGGCGCGATCCCGGCGGTGATCCTTGATGCCGGGTGGCCGCTCGCCGCGCTCAAGGCCGTGCCGCTTCTGGCGCGGGCCGGGGGGCTGGCGGCGCACCTCTACGAGGAAAGCCAGCGCCCCATCGGCTTCATCCTGTCCCACCAAGCCGACCTTGCCATCGACTATGACGGCGAGACCACCCCGACGAACCGCAAGACCGCGTGAGAACCCCATGAAGATCCTCAAGAACATCCGCGTGGTCGAGATGGGCACCTACATCACCGGGCCCGCCGCCGCGATGCACCTGGGCGACCTGGGCGCCGATGTCATCAAGGTGGAACGCCCCGGTGAAGGCGACCCTTTCCGGGCGTTCAAGGGGGGCCTCTATTCGCCGCACTACCAGACCTACAACCGCAACAAGCGGTCCATCGCGCTCGATACGAAGGACGCAGCCGACCTGACCCTGTTCCACGACCTGATCGCGGGCGCGGACGTGTTCATCCAGAACTTCCGCCCCGGGGTCGCTGAAAAGCTGGGCGCGGGCGAGGACGACCTGCGCGCGATCAATCCGCGACTGGTCTACTGCGCCATCTCGGGTTTCGGCCGTACCGGCCCCGCCCGCGACCGCCCGGCCTATGACACGGTCGCACAGGCGGCTTCGGGCTACCTGCGGCTGTTGACCCCGCCGACGAACCCGCGTGTCATCGGCCCGGCCATCGCCGATGCCGTGACAGGCCAGTACGCGGCCATGGGCATCCTTGCCGCGCTGGTGGAACGCGGGATCACGGGCAAGGGCCGCCGCCTCGACATCTCGATGCTCGAAGCTATGTGCCACTTCAACCTCGACAGCTTCACCCACCACTACAGCGTGGGCGAGGTGATGGGGCCGCTGTCGCGCCCCGTGGTCAGTCAGTCCTACACCTTTGAATGTGCGGACGGGAAATGGGTGGCGATCCACATGTCCTCTCCCCCCAAGTTCTGGCTCGGGTTCCTGAATGCCACGGGGCAGGAACATCTGGCGACCGACCCCCGCTTTGCCGAGCGGCTGGAGCGGATACGGCACCAGGACGACCTGATCGCGATCATGACGCCGGTGTTCCGCACGAAACCGCGCGCGGCCTGGTGCGCCGCGCTGGAAGCGGCCGAAGTGCCCTATGCGCCCGCCTATGACAGCGACGAAGCGCTGGATGACCCGCAGGCCGTGCATCTGCGTATCCGGACCAGCGCGGTTCACCCCGAAATGGGCCCCTTCACCACCGTCCGCCCGCCCTATGCCTTTGACGGCGAGACGGACGGCGCGGTCCTGCCGCCGCCCACGCTGGACGAACACGGGGCAGAGATCCGCGCCGAGATGGCCCGCCGCAAGGCCGACTGACGGACAGGCCGACCACCTGGCACACGCCTGACAGGGAGACCCGAATGCCCAATGTCCTTGCCATTTCCGGCTCGCTGCGCGCCGCCTCGTCCGCCACCGCGGTGATGGAGGCGCTGATCGGCCTGATCGGCGACCGTGCGACCGTATCCCGGGCCGACATCGGCGCCGTGCCGCATTACAACGCCGACCATGACGGCGGACCGGGCGCCAAGGCGTTCATCGCGGCCGTGAGCGCCGCGCAGGGCGTGCTGATCGTGACGCCGGAGTACAACTACTCGATCCCCGGCGTGTTGAAGAACGCGATCGATTGGGCGTCACGCCCCGGCTACAACTCGGTCTTCAAGGGCAAGCCGGTGTTCCTTGTCACCACCTCTGCCGGGGCGCTGGGGGGGGTGCGAGCGCAGGCTGCCGTCAAGCAGGTGATGACCGCGATGCTGGCCGACGTGCACCAGTGCCCCGAGGTCGTGGTGCCGCAGGCGGTCGCCAAGACCATCGAGGGCCGCTTTGCCGACCAGGCGACGCTGGACTTCGCCGCGCCGCATCTGGCGGCCTGGCTGGCCAGGCTCGGCTGAGCCGTCCCGCCATGCCGAAAGACACAAAGGCCGCGCCCCGGACAGGGACGCGGCCTTTGCCGTTCCGGTTGGCCGACCGGTCAGCGCTTCGAGAACTGGAAGCTGCGGCGGACGTATACTCGATCATAGATTGTAGGCGACGGGATACTGGCGCGAGCCCTTGCGGAAGACCTTGTCGATATAGAGCTTGCGTATCTCGGGGGCCGCGACGCTGCCCGAAAACCGCCAGCGCATCTTGCCATTATCCACGGGCACTTGCTCCCAGCTATCCACCGCGAAGACCTCGACAATCAGACCGCGATAGTCGGCGAGAACCGTCCTGATCACGTTCACCTTTCTGCTACCGATTGGCCAATCTCCGCGTGTCACCTCGTAGATTCCCGCGGAATCCATATCACGCGAGTAGGACCTGTTGATGTTGACGATGACGCAATCCTTGCCGATCCAGGTGAGGGGCTCGGCACCGTAGCGCTGCTTTATCTCGCGCACGGACATCAGACCTCGCAAGGCCGCGTGGTGCCCGGCCGCTATGTTCGACAGGCCGCCTACGAACCTTGACGCAAAGTCGATGAGGGCAGACTCGATTTCGAGCGCGTCGTCCTTGGACTTGATGCCATGCCGAATGATGACGTGACCAACCTCTTGGCCTTGCCCGATTATCCGACGGATAGTGTCGATCTTGTCGGACTCTTTCGCATCCTTCAACGCGCCACGCGCGTGCTGGAAGACGCGGTTGTCCTTCCCTTCTCCAATATAGAACGGCCGATTGCCGTCTGGATCAATCAGGCAGTACACGTAGTGACCGATCCCATTGATCGTCTTTTGGTCGAAATCCTCTATCGACGTCCCAGAAGGCGTCACGTCGCTGTTTCCTCTCATGGTCGTGTAGCGTTGCAGGAGAAGCGGAAGCGCCCGGTCCCGCCAATAGTCCCCACTGATCATTCCGCTCGACATTCCGCCATGCGCGAAGCGCGTGATCTGGACTTGCGAGAGTGTGTCCAGGTCGGCGCCCACGGAGACACGGAACTGCTGGCGAAGCGCGTCCCCCAGTTCCTGCTCGGTCCGCGGAAGCTCGAAGTCTCCAAGTCTCTCCTTGAGCTCCCGCCAAACAAATGGATCACCCCGATAGCCCCATGACTCCGGCTCCGGGTCGAAAAGTACCGCAATTCTTGTCATCACCTCCCCACCAACAATGAATGTGAGAATACAATAAAGCCACTCACGAGCCAACTCAACGGCAATTCCCAAACGAAAAAGCCGCGCCCAAGCGGACGCGGCCCCGTTGTCCGATCCGAAAGGAATCAGCGCTTCGAGAACTGGAAGCTGCGGCGGGCCTTGCGCTTGCCGTACTTCTTGCGTTCCACGACGCGCGCGTCGCGGGTCAGGAAGCCCGCGGCCTTGAGCGGTGCGCGCAGCGCGGGGTCATACAGTTGCAGGGCCTTCGAGATGCCGTGCTTCACGGCGCCCGCCTGCCCCGACAGCCCGCCACCGGCGACCGTCGCCATCACGTCGAACTGGCCATCGACACCGGCGATCTGGAACGGCTGGCGCAGGATCATCTGCAGCACGGGACGGGCGAAGTAGACCGCCATCTCCTTGCCGTTCACCACGACCTTGCCCTTCCCCGGCTTGATCCACACGCGGGCGACCGCGTCCTTGCGCTTGCCGGTCGCGTAGCTGCGCCCCTGCGCGTCGCGCACGGGTTCGCGGGCGATGGCCTCGGCCACCTGGGCGGCGGCGGTGCCTGCAACGGCGGCGTTCAGTGCGTCGAGCGATTTGATTTCGGTGGCCATGCTCATGCGCTCCGCGAGTTCTTGGCGTTCATCGACTTCACGTCCACCACCATGGGCGCCTGCGCCTCGTGCGGGTGGGCGCTGCCGGCATAGACGCGCAGGTTGCCCATCTGCTTCTTCGACAGCGGGCCGCCCGGCAGCATCCGCTTGACCGCCTGTTCGATGAGGCGCTCGGGGAAACGGCCGTCCAGGATCTGGCCCCAGGTCCGGTCCTTGATCCCGCCCGGATACCCGGTGTGCCAGTAGAAGCGGTTGCCTTCGCGCTTGTTGCCGGTCACCTGCACCTTGTCAGCGTTGATGACGATGACGTTGTCGCCCATGTCCATGTGCGGGGTGAACGTCGGCTTGTGCTTGCCACGCAGGCGCATGGCGACGATCGAGGCGAGGCGGCCCAGCACGACACCCTCGGCGTCGATCAGGATCCACTTCTTGTCGATGTCCGCGGGTGTCGCGGTGAAGGTCTTCATGGGTGGTCCCCCATTGGTGCGTCGGATGGACCCCTTGTGCGGTCCGGATGCGGCGGTATCGGGGATTTGCGCTGTCACGTCAATGGGGTGAGTACAGAATCTATATTTGTAATTCAGTGTCTTGCCATTGGGGTATCTAGATACCTCATGCCTCGAAGGTGGACGCGGGGGCGGCGAGCATCGCGGCCAGCGTGTCGAGCGCCGCGCGGAAGCGCTGGGGATCGGGTTCGCCCGTCAGCGCCAGCCGCACGGCGTTGGGCGCGCGCCCGTCCACCAGCGCGAATTCATCGGC
>DBBA01000030.1 GCA_002291955.1 Rhodobacteraceae bacterium UBA996
CCGAATCGGCGGCTGTGGGACACATCGCTTTGCACGAACGGCTCGGTCACCCGGGCGAGCGCCTTCCGGTCGATCCCGATTCCGGTATCCCGCACCTCGAATCCCAGCAGGCCTTCACCGTTGCGCCCCGGTTCGACACGCGCCTGCAGCACGACCTCGCCGCGTTCGGTGAACTTCACCGCATTCGACACGACGTTGGCCAGGATCTGCCGCAGCCGCAGCGGATCGCCCCGGACCACGCGCGGCAGGTCGTCCGCCACCTCGGCCCGCAGCGCGATGCCCTTGTCGGCCGCCGTCCGCACGAACATCGCGACGACCTCGCGCACCAGGTCGGCGGGCGCCACGTCGCGGATTTCCAGATCCATCCGGCCCGCCTCGATCTTGGTCAGGTCCAGCACCTGGTTGACGACGCCCAGAAGATGCGAGGCCGAGGTGGCGATCGTCTGCGCAAGCTCGGTCTGGTCGGTGTCCAGCGGGGTGCCCAGCAGCAGTTCACTGGCCCCGATCACCCCGTTCAGCGGCGTGCGCACCTCGTGGCTCATGTTGGCCAGGAAGCTGGTCTTCAGTTCCGAGGCGCTGTTGGCCGCGTCCAGCAGTTCGCTTTCCCGCTGGCGGGCCCGCTCGGCCAGGGCCAGTTCGAGCGCCAGGTACGACAGACCCGCCATCAGGACGAGACCGATCAGCAAGTCGAAGTTGCCCGTCGCGCTGTGGGCCGCGCCCCCCAACTGCCCCAGGAAATCGGCGCGGTTCTGGTTGAATTCGTTCGACCACAGACGGCGGGTGTTGGCCGACAGGTCGTCAAGCGCAGGCACGAGGGCGCGCGCCTCGGCCGGAGTCAGGGGTTCTGCGGCATAAAGCACCGGGTCCGAGCGTTCCAGGAACGCCAAATAGTCGGCCTTGAGGCTGACCAGCCCGTCCATCTGGACGACCTCGGCGAACTGGAGCGCGTCGATCCGGCTCCAGAGGATGTCGAAGGCCAGCTGCACGTCCTCGATCGGAACGGTTCCCGCGGCGTAGCCGTGCAGGCGCGCCATCAGGTTCTTCGTCTCGATCTGCAGTTCCGCCAGCGACCAGGCGTGTTCGATGATGGCGTAGCCGTAGGACACCTGCTGGTCGAGCACCGTGGCGCGCTGGCTGAGCAGCGCGCCCACAAGTGCAGCCAGCAGGGCAAGGATCAGCACCCCGCGGCGGACGATGTTTGCGCCCGGCCTCCGGTCGGCGGACGACCGGGCGCTGCCGCGGCGGTCGCGCAGGCGCATCACCGGAACACGAGGTCGCGCAGTTGCCAGACCATGAAGGAGTCGAACCGGTCCTGGGCCGGCAGCAGGCTGTCCTGGGGATAGACGATCCAGACCGGCCCGCGGTCGCGGACGCGCATCGGTTCGCCGTTGTGATCGAGCGCCAGGAACACGCCATGTTCGGCGGCATGGGCGAACGGCAGCTCCACCCGGTAGTCGTTCAGCGCCGTCGCCTCGATCACGGTGCCTTCGGCGCCCGTCGCCTCGATCAGCGCGGACAGGGGAATTCCCCCGAATTCCTGCGGCCCCTCGGTGAACGAGGTGACCGAGCTGATGGTGGTCCAGCCCAGCCCTTCGATCATGGCGCGGTCGAAGGTCCAGGTCGTGCCGTCGGATCCCGTGACGGTCAGGATCACGGGGCCTTCCGGCGTGCCGAGATCACGGGCGGCCGAAACGGCGGGCAGGAGCGTGACGAGGGTCACAAGGGCAAGGGCACAGGCGTGGAACAGGCGGGTCATCCGGGATGGGTCCTTGACGGGTGTGGAACGGTCTGGGCGGGCGGATAGCACGGCAGGAGTTAAGGCATGGCGAAGTCGCGGCGCGACACGCCCCTGCGACGGAAGCCCTTGCGCCGCGGGGACCACGGGACTATCTGCCGGGGTGAGAGGTTGGCGCGGGCGAGCGCCTCGCCAACCCGGTCAGGTCCGGAAGGAAGCAGCCGTAACGAGCCCCGCTTGGGTCGTTGTCCAGCCTCTCACCTGTGCACAGGCGTCTGCCGGGGACCGTCGGTCAGGGACCGTCGGCCAGGGACTGTCAGGCCGGCGACATCGCGGCCCAGGCGAACTGGCTCGGCGTCTCGACCGCGCAGGGCCGCACGGCGCGCAGGCGGGCAAGCGCTTCCTCGGGCACCTCTCCGGCCTCGACCATCAGGCGCATCAGGACCATGCCGGACCGGCCGCAGCCGCCGAAGCAGTGGACCAGAACCCGGCCGCCGCGATCCAGGATCCTGCGCGCCTCGGCCGACAGGGCGGACCAGGCCTCGAGCGTTGCGGGTGACGGCTGGCGGAAATCGCGCACCGGCAGGTGGCGCCACGCGACGCAGGCGAGGGCCAGGTCGGCGGGAAGGTCGGCCACCTCGCAGACCTCGAACTCGTTCTCGGTGATGAGCGACAGCACGAGGTCGGGCCGCCAGTCCAGCACGCGCGCCAGATCGCCGACGTAGTCGCCCCAGCGTCCGGGCAGCGGGCACAGGCCGATCCGGCCGGGGCCAAGGGGCAGGTCGCAAATCGTGAACATCGCCACTCGTCCTTGAATGGCGTGATGATCGCCCAGGACCGTGGCCGGGGAAAGGCAGGATCGGGGAAGTGCCGGGACAACCCGGGTGGACTGCGGCAATCCGGACGCATAGGGTTCCGCGGCGCCTTGTCCCCGGCGCCTTGCCGCGCCCGTTCCCAGCCGCGTCTGCCGGAAGCCTGCCATGACCGACCAGCCTGCCTATCGGGTTCTTGCCCGCAAGTACCGGCCCGAGACCTTTGCCGATCTGGTCGGGCAGGAGGCGATGGTGCGCACCCTGCGCAACGCCTTTGCGGCGGACCGGATCGCGCAGGCCTTCATCATGACGGGCATCCGGGGCACCGGAAAGACAACGACGGCGCGGATCATCGCCAAGGGGATGAACTGCATCGGCCCCGATGGCACCGGCGGCCCGACGACCGATCCCTGCGGCGTGTGCGAGCATTGCGTGGCGATCGCCGAGGGGCGGCATGTGGACGTGCTGGAGATGGACGCGGCCAGCCGCACCGGGGTCGGCGACATCCGCGAGATCATCGACAGCGTACACTACCGGGCGGCGTCGGCGCGCTACAAGGTCTACATCATCGACGAAGTGCACATGCTGTCCACCAACGCCTTCAACGCGCTGTTGAAGACGCTGGAAGAACCGCCCGCGCATGTGAAGTTCATCTTTGCCACAACGGAAATCCGCAAGGTGCCGGTGACTGTGCTGTCGCGCTGCCAGCGGTTCGACCTGCGGCGGATCGAGCCCGAGGTGATGATCGCCCTTCTGCGCCGGATCGCGGCGGCGGAAGGGGCCGCGGTCGCGGATGACGCGCTGGCGCTGATTGCGCGGGCGGCGGAAGGGTCGGCGCGGGATGCGACGTCGCTTCTGGACCAGGCGATCAGCCACGGCGGCGGCGGCCACGGCGCGGGCGAGACGACGGCCGATCAGGTCCGCGCGATGCTGGGGCTGGCCGACCGGGGCCGGGTGATGGATCTGGTCGAGCGGGTGCTGGCGGGCGATGTCGCCGCGGCGCTGGAGGAGCTGGGGGCGCAGTATGCCGACGGCGCCGATCCGGCGGCGGTCCTGCGCGACATGGCCGAGGTGGCGCACTGGCTGAGCGTCATCAAGGTGACCCCCGCGGCGGCCGAGGATCCCACGGTCGGCCCCGACGAGCGCGACCGTGGCCGCGATCTGGCGGGGCGGGTGTCGATCCGGGTGCTGGCGCGGATGTGGCAGATGCTGCTGAAGGCGCTGGAGGAGGTCGCGGTGGCGCCCAACGCCATGATGGCGGCCGAAATGGCGGTGATCCGGCTGACCCATGTCGCCGACCTGCCCGCGCCCGAGGACCTGGTGCGCCAGTTGCAGGCGACCCCGCCCGCGGCCGGGACCGGCACCGCGCCGCGCCCGGCCGG
>DBBA01000159.1 GCA_002291955.1 Rhodobacteraceae bacterium UBA996
GCCGCAAGCTCGAAATAGTCCGACAGGCAGGCGATCATCTCGGGCACCTTCCAGATCATCTGGGTCAGGTCGCCCGTCTGGCGCAGCGCTCCGTTGACCCTGAGTTCCACCAGCCCCGATGACGGGTGCCCGATCCGGGCGGCCGGGTGCAGGGCGCTGACCGGCGCCGACTTCTCGAACGCCTTGCCGATCTCCCACGGTCGGCCCATCTGCTTGGCGATGCCCTGCAGGTCGCGCCGGGTCATGTCCAGCCCGACCCCGTAGCCCCAGACGTGATCCAGCGCGGACGCGACCGGGATGCTCGTGCCGCCCGATTTCAGCGCCACCACCAGCTCGATCTCGTGGTGCACGTCCGTGCTCTGCACGGGATAGGGGAAGGTGCCGCCCGCATGCAGGTTGTCGGGGTTCTTCTGGAAGAAGAACGGCGGTTCGCGGTCCGGGTCGTGCCCCATCTCGATGGCGTGGGCGGCATAGTTGCGCCCGATGCAGTACACCCGGCGGACCGGGAACATCTGGTCGCTGTCCGCGACAGGCAGGAGCACCGCGGGAGGCGGGCTGATGACGAGACCGGGCATGGTGGGCTTCACCTGAGGATGGCTGCGGGGCGTTTGAAGGGTCGGTGCGAATCAATACAGGGTTCGGGCAGTATTGGCAGGGGTGCCGGACAGGCCCGGCGATCAGGCCCGGCTATCAGGCGCGGGGGCCGGTATCCTGCGCGGCAGCGTGACGCGGCCCTTGGCGGAATTTGTATACGGTGGTATACGGCCGCGCGACCAGCGGGAAGGACGAACGACATGGCCGAGACCGGCACCACCGACATCATCTACACCAAGGTGGACGAGGCGCCCGAGCTTGCCTCGGCCTCGCTCCTGCCCATCATCAGCCGGTTCGCCGCCGCGGCGGGCCTGTCGGTGGGGGTGCGCGACATCTCGCTCGCGGGGCGGATCATCGCGGCCTTTTCGGACCGCCTGCGCGACGACCAGCGCCAGCCCGATGACCTGGCCATCCTGGGCGACCTGGTGAAGACGCCCCGCGCGAACGTCATCAAGCTGCCCAACATCTCGGCCTCGGTCCCGCAACTGGTCGAGGCGATCACCGAACTTCAGGCGCAGGGCTACGACGTGCCCGATTACCCCGAAGCGCCCGCGACCGCCGCCGAAAAGGACGCGCGCGCCCGCTATGACGCGATCAAGGGGTCGGCGGTGAACCCGGTCCTGCGCGAAGGCAACTCGGACCGGCGCGCGGCCAAGGCGGTCAAGGCCCATGCCCAGGCCAACCCCCATTCGATGGGCGCCTGGTCCAGGGACAGCAAGACGCGCGTGTCGACGATGGGCGCGGATGACTTCCGGTCGAACGAAACCGCGGTGACGCTGGCCGCCGACAGCGTGCTGCGGATCGAGCATCATGCGGCAGACGGGACGCGCACGGTCCTGAAGGACGGGCTGAAGATGCCCGCGGGCACGGTGGTGGACGCCACCTTCATGTCGGCCCGCGCGCTCAAGGCGTTCCTGGCCCGCCAGATCGAGGAGACGGCGCGCGAAGGCACGCTGTTCTCGATCCACCTGAAGGCCACGATGATGAAGGTGTCGGACCCGATCATCTTCGGCCATGCGGTGCGCGCCTATCTGCAACCGGTGTTCGACCGGCACGGCGCGGCGCTGGCCGCGGCCGGGGTCGATCCGAACTCGGGGCTCGAGGTGATGCTGGCCCGCGTGGCCGAGATGCCGGACGGCACCGCGATCCGCGCCGACATCGACGCGACGCTGGCCGCGCGTCCGCCCCTCTACATGGTCAACTCGGACCGCGGGGTGACCAACCTGCATGTGCCGTCCGACGTGATCGTGGACGCCTCGATGCCCGCGCTGATCCGGGCGGGCGGCAAGGGCTGGGGCCCCGACGGCAAGGCGGCCGACTGCAACTGCGTCATCCCCGACAGCAGCTATGCCGCCGTGTTCAGCGGGACCATCGACCATTTCAAGGAAACCGGCGCGCTGGATCCCCGCACCGCGGGCAGCGTGCAGAACGTCGGCCTGATGGCGCAGAAGGCCGAGGAATACGGGTCGCACCCCACCACGTTCGAGATACCGGCCGACGGTGTCGTGCGGGTCGTCACCGCCGATGGGGCCGTGCTGCACGAGCACCGGGTCGAGACGGGCGACATCTGGCGCATGTCCTCGACCCGCAAGGCCGCGATCCTGGACTGGGTGCAGCTGGCGATGGACCGCCAGCGGCTGGAAGGCTGCGAGGCGATCTTCTGGCTGGACGCCACGCGCGCCCATGACGCCGAGCTGATCCGCTATGTCACCCCGATCCTGGACGCCAAGGGCGTGGCGGCGAAGTTCCGCATCCTCGCCCCGGCCCAGGCGGTGCGCGTGGCGCTGGACACCATCCGCCGCGGCGAGAACTCCATCGCCATCACCGGCAACGTCCTGCGCGACTACCTGACCGACCTGTTCCCGATCCTGGAACTGGGCACCTCGGCCAAGATGCTGTCGATCGTGAAGCTGATGCAGGGCGGCGGCCTGTTCGAAACAGGCGCGGGCGGGTCGGCGCCCAAGCATGTCGAGCAGCTGATCGAGGAGAACCACCTGCGCTGGGACAGCCTGGGCGAGTTCTGCGCGCTGGGCGAAAGCTTCAAGTTCCTCGCCGACGTGACCGGCAACCGCAAGGCGCAGGTCCTGGGCGATGCGGTGGATGACGCGACGAAGGGCATCCTCGATCACGACCGGTCGCCGGGCCGCAAGGTGGGCCAGACCGACACGCGCGACATGCACTTCTTCTTCGCGCTGTACTGGGCGCAGGCGCTGGCCCGGCAGACCGCCGACGCCGACCTTGCGGCGCATTTCGCGCCCATCGCCGCGGCGCTGGAAGCCGGGACGGACCGGATCCTTGCCGAACTGGCCGCCGTGCAGGGTCATCCGGCCGATCTGGGCGGCTACTACCACACCGACCCGGTCAAGACCGCCCGCGTCATGCGGCCCTCGGCCACGCTGAACGCGATCATCGGCTAGGTCCGTCCGACCA
>DBBA01000045.1:0-10464 GCA_002291955.1 Rhodobacteraceae bacterium UBA996
GGGCGCGAGGTCTATGTGGCCGAGGTGAACGCGGCCGCGCAGACCGTCACCCTGTCCGCGCCCCTGTTCGGCCCGGCGGGCACGCAGACCTATACCTTCACCCGCTATCGCTACGTCCTTGATTTCTCGCGGTTCGAGGCGCTGTCGCAACTGGTCCTCGACAGCCTCGACTTCAACTGCGGCGGATATTCCAGTGCCGTGATGCTGCCGCCCGGGGGCAGCCTCACCGAGGTTCGCGACTGCGCCTTCACCCGGCCGCGCGACCGCGGCATCACCTCGCCCGGGACGGGTTGCCAGGGGCTGACCCTGGACCGCTGCCAGTTCCTCTCGAACGAGCAGGACATGGCAGCGCCCGCCCGCACCTCGGTCGGGCTGAATGTCAACGCGAACGACGCCAGGATCAGCGACTGCCGCTTTGCGCGGATGGGCACCACAATGGTGCTGTCGGGGTCGGGACACCTGATCACGGGCAGCCACTGGTTTCAGGGCGACAACCTGCCGGCCTCCAACCGCACCGCGGGCGTGGTCTTCACCACGACCAACGTCAAGTCGGTGCTGACCGGCAACCACATCGACAACTGCACCCTCGAATGGACGAACGAGCATGACGCCGAGCCGGGCTTTGCCAACGAAGTCTCGTTCGGCGGGCTGACGATCACCGGCAACGTCTTCACCGTGAACGACGTGCAGCCGTCGTTCCGCTGGATCCTGGTGCGGCCGATGGGGGCGGGCCACTCCATCCAGGGGTTCAGCGTCACCGGCAACGTGTTCCGGTCGGTCAACGGCAACGTGGACCGGATCGAGGGGCTGAACGCGTCGGTCGCGGGGCTGGATTTCGGGCGGATGCGCAACATCGAGTTCTCGGCGAACACGTTCAACGGGGTGACGCAGCCCACGATGAACCCCGCGACGGTGGAGTACTCGACCAGCACCAATGCCAGCGTCTGGACGCTGGACGTGTCGGGCTACCTGCCGTTCGGCGGCTGGGCGCGGGCGGTCGGGTCGGTGGTGGCCGAAGGCGCGATCCGCAACGCGGTGAACGCGACGGTGTTCGCGATGCCCTGGGTGTCGGTGAACCAGGGGGCGGGGTCGAACCAGATCCGGCTGAACTGGCCGGAACCCGTGCGCGGCACCGTGGTGGTGATCAGCCGCACCGACACGCCGGTCTGATCCCTAGGGCAGCAGGTCGGCCGGGGTCAGCACGAAGGCCCGGCCGAACCCGCCGTTCAGGTGCGCGCCCGTGGGCGCCAACCGCGCAAAGGCGAAGTCGGGGAGATCGGCGTAGATGCGCGCCTTGGGGTGGCGCGCCAGCCAGTCTGCGCGCAGGGCGGCATGGTCCGCCGACCCCGGCGCAACAAAGGCCGCCCGCGCAAGCAGCGTCAGGCGCGGATGGGTCAGGGGATCGCCCTTCGGGCCCGGTTCGCCCAGCAGCAGCGAACAGGCCGGATGGGCCCGCAGCGCCCGGGTGTGCAGTGACAGGGCCGACACGAACAGCACGGCCGACCCGTCATCGCGGCCCATGACCGCCACCCGCGTGACATGCGGTGCGCCCGTCACCGGGTCGATCACGCCGAGCGCGCCGTGGGCAGCACCCAGGATCAGCCCGCGCGCCAGCGCGCGGGCATCGGCGTCGGTCGGGCGGATCGGGCTGGGCCCATCGGATGAGGGGGTGTCGGCCATGGCCGCAGGATGGACTGTGCATCGGCGCAGGGGCAAGGTGCATCGATCCGCTTGGCGGCGCCCGCGCCCTGCGCCATATGCCGCGTCATGTCCGCAATGCCCCTGCTCGCCGACCTGAAGCTTGCCGACCGCGCCGGTCTGCCCGAGGCCCTGCGCGTCCTCCTGGCCGACTACCCGCGCGACGGCTGGGCCGCGGATCCCGGGTTCGAGGGGCTGGTGGCCTTCTGGCTGTCGCGCCACCAGATGTTTCGCGACCTGATGGGGATGATCAGCGCGGACGCCGAGGCCGCGATGGATAGGCGGATCGGCGGGCGGGACTATGCCCAGCGCCTGTCGCGGCTGGGCGGCGGGCTGATCCAGAACCTGCAGGGCCACCACCAGATCGAGGATCACCACTACTTCCCCGTGCTGCGCCGGCACGATGCCCGGATTGCCGCAGGCTTCGACCTGCTGGATGCGGACCATCACGCGATGGACGGCCTGCTGTCGGGCTATGCCGATGCTGCCAACGGGGCGATCCGGGTGGCCGACGACGCCGCCGCGCTGATCGACCGCGCGGCGGACCTGCGCGCCTGCATGGCGGATTTCCGGCGGATGCTGGCCCGGCACCTGGAGGACGAGGAGGACCTGATCGTGCCGGTCATCCTGCAGTCCGGGGGCGCGGGCCTGGGCTGACGCGCCTCCTGATCTTGCGGACGCGGGACCCGTCCCGGGCCCCGCGACGCCTTTCGTCTCGGCGCCGCCCCTGCGGGCGGTCGCCTCGGGGCCTCCGGCGGGGATATTTGGGACAGGGTGAATGTGCCGGCGACGCCGTGCTAGGGTGGCCCCCAGGGAGGACCATCCATGCTGACCGTCGATGCTGCCGCACCCCGCCAGACCGTCCTGACCACCTTCGAGGTCTCGCCCGGCCAGTGCCAGGACCTGGTCGAGGCGCTGATGGAGACGATCGAGGCCTTCATCCGCCACCAGCCGGGGTTCATCGCCGCGGCCGTGCATGTGAACGACGCGCAGACCCGCGTGGCGAACTATTCCCAGTGGCGCGCGCGCGACGATTTCCTGGCGATGCTGCGCCACCCCGAGATGCGGGCGCGCACCCGGCACCTGGCGGACCTGTGCCACCGGTTCGAGCCGGTGATGTACGACGTGGCCGACGTGTTCGGCTGAGCCCGCCCTATCGCAGGGGCGATGCGGCCAGCGCAGCGATCCGGTCCATCGCCGACCCCTCGGGGCGCGGGCAGGACAGGATCGCCCAGCCGTCCGCCGTGCTGCGCCCGGTCGCCGCGAACCCGGCCTCGCCCAGGATGCGGCGCGAGGCGCGGTTGTCGGGGTGGACGCGCGCCCAGAGCGCGGTCAGGCCGGGGTGGCGCGCGAAGGCCAGACCCGTCGACTTGATCGCGATGCGGCGGCCATAGCCGCGGCCCCAGTGTGCACGGCCCAGCCAGTAGCTGAACTCGGCCGATACCGGTGCCGCGCCCGGGTTGGCCGGCGCATCCCAGACCAGCCGCGTCTGCCCGATGGGCGTGCCCTGCAGCACCGCCGCGCGCACCTCGTGGAACGTCGTCACCTGCGCCACCGCCAGAAGGTCGCGCGCAACGGCATCGGACAGGGCGCCGGGGAAGGGTTCGGGCAGGAAGCGCCAGACCTCGGGGTCCGACAGCATGTCGCGGAAGACCGGCAGGTCGGTGCCGGCCCAGGGCCGGAACGAGATCGTCATCACCGGCCGTTCCGGCGCGGCCGCGCGCCAGGCGCCGGGGGCCAGCGGAACCCAGGCCTGCAGCACGGGATCGAAGGCCAGGGGCGTGTCCTGGACCTGCGGGGCGGGGTGATCGGTCGTCATGCGCGGTCCTCCGTGGCGATCAGTTTCGGTCTTCGGGTCGGTCTTCGGGTCGGTCTTCGGGTTGGGGCCCGTTGCCAGGTCCCGTCGCCGAGGCCCGATCCGTGCGGTGCAGATCGGGTGCTGTCAGCCACCTCGCAAGGGATCGTGACGGAATTGGTCGGAAATCGTGGTAAATTCCGCGCCAGCCGACCGAGGCCTGGCGGGGTCAGAACTCGATCCAGACGCCCAGTTTCGCGGCGCGGGTGTCATCCCCGGACAGCCCGATGACGGTTCCGGCCTCCACGTTCAGCCGGTCGCCCAGGCGGCGCACGACCGTCGCCTGCAGCCGCACATAGGCGTCACCGGCGAAGGGCCGTCCGGTCTGCACCTGCAGGATCGTGGTCAGCCGGTCCGTCGGGCTGAGGCCAACGGTGGCGTCCAGTTTCCAGGCCGATGCGGTGTCGTCCCCATCCACCACGGGAATGGACAGATCGACCCGCGCATCCACCCCGGCCCAGCCCGGCCCCCACGGCGTGTCCAGTCCCCGGCCCCAGTGCACCCCCGCCCGCGCAAAGGGCCGCGCCTGCCCCAGTCCCGGCACGTCGGCCAGCACCCGCCCGTCGTCGACCGCCACGCCCCCGCCGAAGGACAGCGCGACGCGGTCGCGCCCGGACCCGTCGTCGAGCGGCAGGCGCAGGGTCAGCGCGGCGGTCGCATCGCCCCCGTCCGGCCGCATCCCCGCGTCCAGCACCGCGGTCCAGCGGCGCGGCAGGGCGCGCTCGCCATACAGGCTGACGAACGGGCCGTCCGCGCTGTCTCCCTGCTCGATCCCGAAGGACAGGAAGGTGCCGCCGTCCTCGCGCGGCCAGGCCCCCGCCGCAGCCGACACGGGCAGAAGCGCCAGCACCACAGGCACCGCGGTCCGCAGGCCCCGGCGCGTGAGGGCGCCCGGCGCGGGACGGTCCGTGCGGTGGGGTCGGTCCGACCTCTCGGGCATCCTGCCTCGCTGTCCTTCGGGGGCTGTGCAATCTGCGACACAGTCTAGCGCGCGACGCACACGCGATGCGCGTGTCCCCCGCGGGTTTCCGTGCCGCTGATGCGCCGCGACCACAGGGGATGCGACAGGCGCAGGGGGTTCCGCGGCGCGGCGCCGGATGCTAGGGCGCGGGGCCATGGACATCGACCCCGCCGAGCTTGACCGCCTGATCCGCGCCGACCACGCCGCGCAGGGGGCGCCCGTGTCGCGGCTGGGCTACTTCTGCGAACCGTTCCGCCCCGCGGCGGGGCCGCTCGCCGACTGCGTGGTCAAGGTCTATCGCGGGCTGACCGACCGGGCAGCGCTCGACCGGCTGGCCCAGGCGCATGCCGCCTATATGGACGTGCTGGCGGCCTGCGGGGTGACGGTGCCCGAAACCGCGTTCCGTCTGGTGACGCTGCACGGCGTCACCCTGCCCGTCATCGTGCAGCGCGCCCTGCCCGAGGCCAGCATGATGCGCACCCGGATGATCGCCGATCCCCTGCCCGAGACCATCGCCCATATGGAGGCCGCGGGCCAGGTGATCGCCCGCTTCTGGGCGCGTGTGGCCGACCAGCCGGGGCGCGTGGGGTTCCACCCGTCCATCCGCAACTTTGCGCTGGTGGACGGGCGGGCGGTGTTCTTCGACACCTTCCCGCCGCTCATCGGCTATTCGCGGGCCGAGATGGGGCGGATCCTTCTTGCCTTCTCCTCGCGCCGGCTGATCCGGGTGGTGGGGCCGCTCGCCCGCGGCACCGTCACCGGCATCCAGGACGAATGGTATTCCCCGTCCGAGACGGTGGTGGGGCTGGTCGGCAGCGCCTGCCGCCTGCGGCCCGACGACCGGCAGGCCTATCTCGACTGGGGGCGCGGGTTCGCCGCCCGCGCCATGCCCGGCCACGCGGCCGAGGTCACGGCGGGCCTTGACCGCCCGCCCCGCCTGCCCGGCTGGTGGACCGGGTTCCGCCGCCTGATGGGCCTGCAGGGCGCGCCGAACATCACGGGCGGCGGGGGCTAGATCAGGCCGCGCGCCGCCAGGTTCGCCATCAGCGCCCGCGTGCCGAACGTCCATTCCGGGCAGGCGGTGGACAGGTCCACCGTGTTGCGCAGGGCGCCCAGCCCCTCGGCCGCGATCGTCACCACGTCGCCCAGACGATGGGTGAACCCGCCGCCCGGCTGGTCGCGGTCCTGCGTCGGGGCGAAGAGCGTGCCCAGGAACAGCATCAGCCCGTCGGGGTACTGGTGGTGCCGTCCGATGGTCTGGGCCACTAGATCGGCCGGATCGCGGCTGATCTCGGCCATGGACGACCGCCCGCGCAGGACGAAGCCGTCCGTCCCCTCGACCGTCAGGGTCAGTTCGGCCCGCCGCACGTCATCGAGCGTATAGCCCCCGTCGAACAGCCGCACGAAGGGCCCGATGGCGCAGGACGCGTTGTTGTCCTTGGCCTTGGACAGCAGCAGCGCCGACCGCCCCTCGACATCGCGCAGGTTCACGTCGTTGCCAAGCGTCGCCCCCACGATCCGGCCCCGGGACGACACCGCCAGCACGACCTCGGGCTCGGGGTTGTTCCAGGTGGACACCGGGTGCAGCCCGACCTTTGCGCCGTAGCCGACGGCCGACAGCACCTGCGCCTTGGAAAACACCTCGGCATCGGGGCCGATGCCGACCTCCAGATACTGGCTCCACAGCCCTTCCGCGATCAGCGCGGCCTTGGCGGCTGCGGCCTCGGGCGACCCGGGGCGGATGTGGCGCAGGCTGGCACCGATGGCGGCGCCCACGCGGGCACGGATGTCGGCCGCCCGGGCCGGATCGCCCGCCGCGCGCTCCTCGATCACGCGCTCGACCATCGACCCGGCAAAGGTCACGCCGCAGGCCTTGACCGCCTGCAGGTCGCACGGGGCAAGGAGGTGCCGCACTGTCATGTCGGCGACCGGCGCGGCCATCAGCGCGTCCAGCAGCCCAATGTCGCGCCCCGGGGCCGCCTGCACATACCCCGCCGGATCGTCCATCTCGCAGATGTCGCGCACAAGGGGTGCCGCGCGCGCGGTGATGTCCACCACGCGACCGTCGCGCACCGTCACCACGCAGGGCCCCGCCGCCTCGGGGTCCCAGAGGCGGCCGATCAGGGTCGGGGGATGGGTGGTCATCATCGTGCTTTCCGGGGTTGCCCTGCGCGGCACCCTAGGCCACGGGGACCGCCCCACACCAGTCCCGCCGGTGCCACCCGCCGCGCCCTAGCCGCACTTCGAGAACCCGCAGGACGCGCAGGTCAGGCATCCCTCGACCATCCGCAGGTCATGGCTGCCACAGGACGGGCACGCCTTGCCCCGCCCGCCCACGACCTTGACCGCCGCGCCCGGATCGCTCGCCGCACCGGTCCCAAGATCGGCGCGCGGATCGGACTTCAGCCCCTGCCCCTCGCCCGCGATGAACCCGATGGCCACCAGGTGCCGCTCGATCACGCCCCCGATGGCCGCGAGGATCGAGGGGATGTACTTCCCCTGCATCCAGGCCCCGCCGCGCGGATCGAACACGGCCTTCAGTTCTTCCACCACGAACGACACATCCCCCCCGCGCCGAAACACCGCCGAGATCATGCGCGTCAGCGCCACGGTCCAGGCGAAATGCTCCATGTTCTTCGAGTTGATGAAGATCTCGAACGGCCGCCGGTGCCCGGCCACCACGATGTCGTTGATGGTGATGTAGAGCGCATGCTCGCTGTCGGGCCATTTCAGCTTGTAGGTCTGCCCCTCGAGCGCCTGCGGCCGGTCGAGCGGTTCGGCGATCCAGATCACGTCGCCGGAACTTGCGCCCGTGCCGGAGAGTGCAGCCGCCCCGGACGCAGATCCGGGGCCTCCCGCGCCCTCACCCGACGCCACCGCAGGCCCCTCACCCTCGCCGAACAACAGCCAGCGCGAGGTCACGCCCAGCGCCTCGGCAACCGCCCGCGCCTCGCGGTTCGTCGGGCGGTTGCCCTCCGACCAGCCGTGGATCACCTCGGCCTCGACCCCCGACAGGGCGGCCAGCGCCGGAATGTCATGGATGCCGATGGCCGCCGCCGCCCCCTCGATCCGCGCGGCCAGCGTGCCGGCCGGGGCGGGGGTGTCCGCGTCACCGTCCGAAGGCCCATTGAGGAATTCTTCGAGCGACTTCCCGAAAGCACGTGCCACTGCCGAAGCCGCTTCGACAGAAGTCGAGGCACCTTCCCGCTTTTTCAGCTTGTCCAACAGATGATAGCCCACGCCAGAAAGACGCGCGACTTCCGCGAGTGATTGGCCGCTCGCGGTCAGGTGCGCGATGAAGGCTTCACGGAACTGAAGGGCGCTCGCCCCCTCTCCCTTCGGCTTCTCCTCCGCCACCGCCAGCACGCTGCCCGTCACCGCGTTCGGGCGATACGTCGTGCAGCCCTTGCACCCGGTGTCCCAGGCGGCCAGGTACACGTCCTTGAACGCCTCGAAGCTGATATCCTCGGGCAGGTTGATCGTCTTGGAAATCGACGAATCCACCCACCGCTGCGCCGCCGCCTGCATCCGCACATGGTCCATCGGCGGCAGCGTCTGGGCGTTCACGAAGTGCTCGGGCAGCGGCGCATCGCCGTGCAGGTCACGCCACAGGGCGACGGCGTAATCCACGACCTCTTCCTCGGTCTTCGTCCCGTCGCGCTGCAACACCTTGCGGGTGTAGCTATAGGCGAACACCGGCTCGATCCCCGACGACACGTTGCCCGCGTACAGGCTGATCGTTCCCGTTGGCGCGATCGACGTCAGCAGCGCGTTGCGGATGCCGTGCGCGCGGATGGCCTCGCGCACGTCCGCGTCCATGTGGGCCAGACTGCCCGAGGCCAGGAACTTCTCGGCATCGAACAGCGGGAACGGCCCTTTCTCCCGGGCCAGATCGACACTGGCAAGGTAGGCCGCCCGCGCCACCCGTTGCAGCACCCGGTCGGTCCAGTCCGCGGCCTCGGGTGAGCCATACCGCAGCCCCACCATCAGAAGGGCATCGGCCAGCCCCGTCACCCCCAGCCCGATCCGCCGCTTCGCCCGCGCCTCGGCCTCCTGCTGCGGCAGGGGGAAGCGGCTGGCGTCCACCGTGTTGTCCATCATCCGCACGGCCACGCGCACCAGATCGTCCAGCGCGTCCATGTCCAGCGCCGCCCCCGGCCCGAATGGGTCATTCACCAGCCGCGCCAGGTTCACCGACCCCAGCAGGCACGCCCCATAGGGCGGCAGGGGCTGCTCGCCGCAGGGGTTCGTGGCGGCGATGGTCTCGGCATAGCGAAGGTTGTTCATCGCGTTGATGCGGTCGATGAAGATCACGCCCGGCTCGGCATAGTCATAGGTCGCCCGCATGATCCGGTCCCACAAGTCGCGCGCCTGCACCGTGCGGTACACCGTGCCGCCGAACACCAGATCGCACGGCCCATCCGCCTTGACCGCCGCCATGAAGGCATCCGTCACCAGCACCGACACGTTGAAGTTGCGCAGCCGCGCCGGGTCGGACTTGGCGTCGATGAACGCCTCGATGTCGGGGTGATCGCAGCGGAGCGTCGCCATCATCGCCCCCCGACGCGACCCCGCCGACATGATCGTGCGGCACATCGAATCCCACACGTCCATGAACGACAAGGGCCCCGACGCATCCGCCGCCACCCCGTGCACGGGCGCCCCCCGCGGCCGGATGGTCGAGAAATCATACCCGATCCCGCCGCCCTGCTGCATCGTCAGGGCGGCTTCCTTCAGCCCCTGGAAGATGCCCTCCAGACTGTCGGGAATCGTCCCCATGACGAAGCAGTTGAACAGCGTGACGTCCCGCCCAGTGCCCGCCCCCGCCACGATCCGCCCCGCGGGCAGGTAACGGAAGTCGGACAGCGCGTCGAAGAACCGCCCCTCCCACGCCGCCGGATCGGCCTCGACCGCCGCCAGCGCGCGGGCGATCCGGCGCCACGTATCCTCGACCGTCACGTCCTGGGGCGTGCCGTCCGGCGCCTTGAGGCGATACTTCATGTCCCAGATCTGCGCGGCAATGGGGGCACTGAAGCGGGTCATGGCACGTCCTCCGGGGGAACCTCACCCTACTCCGGATGGACTGCCCCGCGCAACGGACCGCCGCCGCCGGATCGGTCAACCGCCGCCGACCCGCCACCGCCCCCCGCGCTTTTCCAGCGCGAATCACCGACCGGTGGTATTTTGGGGATGCCCGGGCCTTCCGCTGTGCGTGCCCGGGACCAGTCCAGACAGAGCCGTTCCCGCCCCCATCCCGGGGGCCTGACATCCATGTGCAAGGGAGGCTTCCATGCCCACTGTCCGCATCCTGTCCGTCGAATCCGTGTCCATCCAGATCGGCCCGTCCGATCCGCCCAACGCCGTCATCACGGCGCAGGGCCTTGCCACCACCGCGGGCTGGACCAACGTCCGGCTGAACCCCTTGGAAAAGAAGCTGTCCGCCGACGGCATCTTCGACCTCGAACTCGTCGGCGACACGCCCGACGGGATCGTGCCGCAGGTCCTGACCCCGGTGCAGGGGTCCTTCATGATGAAGGAGGACGTCGCGCGTCTGGTCGGCGTGCGGATCGAAGCGCGGTCGAACCACCTGACGCACCTGATCCCGACCCAGGCCGCCGCCACTGCCGCCGCCAAGACCAGCTTCCTGGCCGAGGAAGGCTTCACCACCTTCGCGCTGGGCGAGGAAGGCGGCCCCCAGCCCACCACCATCCTCGGCGGCGAGGAAGGCGGCGGCGGGGGCGGCCCCAAGACCGCTGCAGTGGCCGAGGAAGGCAAGACCTTCCATGTGGCCGAGGAGGGCAAGACCCTGTTCCAGGGCGAGGAAAGCCCCAAGACGCTGGCCCTGGGCGAGGAGAACCCGCAGCCCAAGACCGCCTTCCAGGGCGAGGAAGGCCCCAAGACCGCGGCCATCGCCGAGGAAGGCAAGACCTTCATGTTCGCCGAGGAAGGC
>DBBA01000045.1:10786-12522 GCA_002291955.1 Rhodobacteraceae bacterium UBA996
CCGAGGAAGGCGGCACCACCGCCCCCCGGTTCGAGGAAGGCAAGCCCGTGTTCGGCGAGACGAGCCCCGCGCTCGACGACCCCAAGCCACCCTTCGGCGAGGGCAACAAGACCCCCGTGGGCGAGGAGTTCGACCCCGGCTTCCGCACGCCCTTCGGCCGGCGCTAGGGGGGCGGGCATGGACATCGACCTTGTCGTGGTGGCCGGGGCCACCGACCCCAACACGCCCTGCATCCTGGCCGCGGCCCGCGCCACCGGGATGACGGTCGCGCAGGTCACCCCGTCGCCCGAAAGCGAGCCCGCCGTGTCCTGGGACCCCGCCACCGGGACCCTCTGGCTGGACGGCGACCCCGTCCACGCCCGGGGCGCCTTCCTGCGCTACGACGTGTTCGGTCCGGGCGGGGCCTTGCCGGGGCGCGGGCCGATGGACCAGGGCCGCGCCGACCGGGCGCTCGGCTGGTATTCCACGCTCGCCAGCTGGGCGATGGCCGACGACGCCGTGCGCGCGTTCAACCGCGCGACCGAACAGCGCGCAGGCCTCAAGGGCTACGCCATCGCCCGCGCGGCGGCGCTCGGCGTGCCGGTGCCCGCCACGCGCCTGACCAACGACCGCGCGGCGATCGCGGTCCTCGGCCCGCCCGAGGCCCTGATCGCCAAGCCCGCGGGCGGCGGGTCCTACTGCCGCCCGGTGGACGCGCTGGTGGCCGACGCGGCCGCCTGGCCCGACGGCCGCGCCCCGGCGCCCGCTATCGTGCAGGACCGGCTCGACTACCCCGAGGTCCGGGTGTTCCTGATCGGCGGCACCCCCTTCGTGTTCGAGACGACAGCCCGCACGCTCGACTTCCGGTCGGACCGCGCCAGCGTCACGACCCATGCCCCGCCGTCCCGCGTGCCACCCGCCCTCATGGCCCGGCTGCAGGCGCTCGCCCGCGACCTGCGGCTCGACTTCTGCGCCTTCGACCTGAAGACGCGGGCGGGCGGCGGCACCGGCCCCCTGGGCGACCTCGTGTTCCTCGAGGTCAACTCCGGCCCGATGTTCTCGGCCTTCGACGCGCTGGCGGGCGGCGCGCTGGCGCAGGCGATGGTCCGCTGGCTGGTGACGGGCCGCGCCGAACAGACCGATCGGCCGATGGCCGCCGAGTGACCCCGCCGCGCACCCCGGGGTGCCTCTCGGGGCGCGACTTATCCACAACCCGTGGACTTGCCCCCGCCGCCCCCCGCCATATCCTGTGGTGGAGGGGCGGCAATCGGGGGAATCGCGGGTGGGCACGGTCCATATCCTGAAGCTCTGCGTCGGCGCGGAAGCGGTCGAGGACCTGATCGCCTGGCAACGGTCCCGCGCCGCGCTGAACGCCGACGGCCTGCCGCACCACGTCACCCGCATGTGGCCGAAGCGCGAAGGCGACGTGCTCGACGGCGGCTCGATCTACTGGGTGTTCAAGGGCCTCGTGCTGGCCCGCCAGCGCATCCTGCGGCTGGATCGCATCACGGGCGACGACGGCACCGACCGCTGCGCCCTCGTCCTCGACCCCGCCGTGATCCGCACCGAACCCCAGCCCCGCCGCCCGTTCCAGGGCTGGCGCTACCTCGACCCCCGCGACGCCCCCCGCGACCTGTCCGCCGCCCGCACGACCGACGACACGACCATTCCGCCGCGCCTCCTCGCCGCACTCGCCGAGATCGGCGTACGCTGACCGCCGTGCACGGCCCCCCTGCTTCGATATGGCCCAAGTATCC
>DBBA01000261.1:0-1325 GCA_002291955.1 Rhodobacteraceae bacterium UBA996
CGGGCCGCAACATCAACCGCGCGAACATGGTGCGGCCGTGGCTGTTCCTGCTGCCGGCGCTGATCGCACTGGGCCTGTACCTGGCCTATCCGGTGGTCGCCACGCTTTGGCTGTCGCTCCACAGCACCCGCGGCACCGCGACCGAATTCGTCGGACTGGCGAACTATAGCCAGATGCTGGGCGAGCCCAAGTTCTGGGAATCGCTCCGCAACAACATGCTGTGGCTGATCGTGGTGCCCGCCGCGTCCACGGCATTCGGACTTCTGGCCGCGCAGCTGACCGACCGGATCAGCTGGGGCAACATCGCCAAGTCGATCATCTTCATGCCGATGGCGATTTCCTTCGTCGGCGCGTCGGTCATCTGGAAGCTGGTCTACGAGGCCCGCCCCGCGGACCAGGACCAGATCGGCATCCTCAATGCGCTCTACATCTTCTTCGGCGGTGACGGGCCGCAGCAATGGCTGCAGATCCCGTTCTGGAACAACTTCTTCCTGATGGCGGTGCTGGTCTGGATCCAGGCGGGCTTCGCCATGGTGATCCTGTCGGCCGCGCTGCGCGGCATCCCCGAGGAAACCATCGAGGCCGCGATCATCGACGGGGCGAACCCGCTGCAGATCTTCTTCAAGATCAAGGTGCCGCAGATCATGGGCACGATCGTCGTGGTCTGGACCACCATCACCATCACCGTGCTCAAGGTCTTCGACATCGTGCTGGCCATGACCAATGGCCAGTGGGAGACGCAGGTCCTGGCCAACTACATGTACGACAAGTTCTTCCGCGCCTTCGACGTGGGCGTGGGGTCGGCGGCGGCCATGATCATCATGCTGCTCGTGTCGCCGATCCTGGTCTGGAACGTGCGCAACGCGCGCAAGGAAATGCGGTAGGGGGGCGCGCGCCGTGGACAACATCGCCGGACAGAAATCCACCCTGACCTGGGTCGTCCACATCTCGACCGCGCTTCTGGTCGCGCTGTGGCTCTTGCCGACCTTCGGCCTGCTGGTGTCGTCGTTCCGCACGGGCGACCAGATCACCACGTCGGGCTGGTGGCGGTCGCTGACCACGCAGGAACAGTCCTTGTCGCCGATCCGCGTAGGCGGGGCCGAGGAACAGCGGGACGGCGCCTTTGTCATCGAGGGCACGCTGTTCGACGGCGCGGGCACCACGATCAGCGCCTGGGGCACCAACGTGAACCGCCCGACCGAGTTCGAGCCCGGCGCGACCGCCGATCTTGGCGAAGGCGTGACGCTGACGGTGCAGGCGGATGGGGCCTATGTCCTGACCTCGCCCGTCACGACGGAAGGGACGCGCCTGCCCAGGGTGTTCGC
>DBBA01000261.1:1731-21191 GCA_002291955.1 Rhodobacteraceae bacterium UBA996
CAGTCCATCGGGCAGGCGTTCCTGAACACGCTGACCGTGGCGATCCCGGCGACGATCATCCCGATCCTGATCGCGGCCTTTGCGGCCTATGCGCTGGCCTGGATGGATTTCCCGGGCCGGGCGCTGCTGGTCGCCGCGGTGGTGGGCCTGCTGGTCGTGCCCCTGCAACTGGCGCTGATCCCGCTGTTGTCGCTGCACAACGCCATCGGCATCGGCAAGGGGTACCTCGGCATCTGGCTGGCGCACACCGGGTTCGGCCTGCCGCTCGCGATCTATCTCCTGCGCAACTACATGGTCGGCCTGCCGCGCGACATCATCGAGAACGCGCGGGTGGACGGCGCGACCGAGTTCCAGATCTTCGTGAAGATCATCCTGCCCCTGTCGTTCCCGGCGCTGGCGTCCTTCGCCATCTTCCAGTTCCTGTGGACGTGGAACGACCTTCTGGTGGCGCTGGTGTTCCTGGGCACGTCGAACGACCAGCAGGTGCTGACGGGGAACCTTGTCAACCTGCTCGGGTCGCGCGGGGGCGACTGGGAGATCCTGGCGACATCTGCCTTCGTGTCGATCGCGGTGCCGCTTCTGGTGTTCTTCTCGATGCAGCGGTTCCTAGTGCGCGGGCTTCTGGCGGGGTCGGTGAAGTGAGCCATCCGCCGTCCACGGCGCGCCGGTTGCCGGTCGATCCCGACTGGTGGCGCGGCGCGGTGATCTACCAGATCTATCCGCGGTCGTTCCAGGACACGAACGGCGACGGCGTGGGCGATCTGGCGGGGATCGCGCAAAGGCTCGACCATATCGCGGGGCTGGGGGCGGACGCGATCTGGATCAGCCCGTTCTTCACGTCGCCGATGAAGGACTTCGGCTACGACGTGTCGGACTATTGCGACGTCGATCCGATGTTCGGGACGATGGCCGATTTCGACCGCGTGGTGGACCGGGCGCACGACCTGGGCCTGCGGGTGATGATCGACCTGGTGCTGTCGCATACGTCCGACAAGCACCCGTGGTTTGTCGAAAGCCGCCGCGACCGGACGAATCCGAAGGCCGACTGGTACGTCTGGGCCGACCCCCGGCCCGACGGGACGCCGCCCAACAACTGGCTGTCGGTCTTTGGCGGCTCGGCCTGGCAGTGGCACCCGGGGCGCGAGCAGTACTACCTGCACAACTTCCTGACCTCTCAGCCCGACCTGAACCTGCACCACGCGCCCGTGCAGGACGCGCTTCTGGACGTGGCGCGGTTCTGGCTGGATCGGGGCGTGGACGGGTTCCGGCTGGACACCATCAACTTCTACTTCGCCGACAAGTACCTGCGCGACAATCCCGCGCTGCCGCCTGCGCTGCGCAACGATTCCATCGCGCCGAAGGTCAACCCCTACAACCACCAGATCCACCTGTTTTCCAAGAACCAGCCCGAGAACCTGGCGTTCCTGAAGCGCTTCCGTGCCGTGCTGGAGCCGTTCGGTGCCGCCGCCGTGGGCGAGGTGGGCGATGCCCAGCGCGGGCTGGAGATCATGGCGGAGTATACCTCGGGCGGGGACAAGGTGCAGATGTGCTACCCGTTCGAGCTGTTGCAGCCGACCCGCGCGGACGCAGCGGTGCTGGCGACGACGTTCGACCGGCTGGCACAGGCGGCGCCCGATGCCTGGCCCTGCTGGGCGTTCTCGAACCACGACACGGTGCGCCATGTCACGCGCTGGGGTCTGTCGGATGCGGGCCTGCGCGCCTATGCGGTGCTGTTGGTGTGCCTGCGGGGGTCGCTGTGCCTCTACCAGGGCGAGGAGCTGGGCCTGCCCGAGGCCGACATCGCCTTTGACGATCTGCAGGACCCGTACGGGATCGAGTTCTGGCCCGAGTTCAAGGGCCGCGACGGGTGCCGCACGCCGATGCCGTGGGAACCGTCGAACCGGAACGGCGGCTTTTCCGATGGCAAGCCCTGGCTGCCCGTGCCGCCCGACCACCTGCGCCGGTCGGCGGCGGGGCAGGCGGGCGATGCGGGGTCGATGCTGGAGCACTACCGCCGCGCGCTGGCGTTCCGCCGGGCGCATCCGGTGCTGGTCACGGGCGCGATGGGGCCGGTGACCGCCCGGGGGGATGTGGCATGCTTCACGCGGACGGGCGCGGGCGAGGAGATCTGGGCGGCCTTCAATCTGGGCGCGGGGGAAGCGACCATCGCTGCCCCGTCGGGAGCGTGGGACGCCCTGGGCGCCGGGCTTGGCGCGTCGGCCCCGGGTGCAGGGGGCGTGATCACGCTGGCACCCTGGGGATTTGCCCTGCTGCGCCGGGTCGTGGCGCGGGCGGCGGCCTGAACGGACAGCAAGAACGGGGAGGGACGGGTGGATGGCGGGGTTGAAGCTGAAGGCGGTCGAGAAGACCTATGGCGGCACCGTGACGGTGCTGAAGGACATCAACCTGGACATCCGGCAGGGCGAGCTGATCGTGTTCGTCGGCCCGTCGGGCTGCGGGAAGTCCACGCTTCTGCGGATGATCGCGGGGCTGGAGAAGATCACCGGCGGGACGCTGGAAATCGACGGGACGCTGGTGAACGACGTGCCGCCCGCGCAGCGCGGCATCGCGATGGTGTTCCAGTCCTACGCGCTGTACCCGCACATGACGGTGCGCGACAACATGGCCTTTGCGCTGAAGCTGGCGAAGAAGCCGCAGTCCGAGATCGATGCCGCCATCGGCAAGGCCGCGAAGGTGCTGCAGCTGACCCCCTATCTTGACCGGTTGCCCAAGGCGCTGTCGGGCGGGCAGCGGCAGCGGGTGGCGATCGGGCGGACCATCGTGCGCGACCCCAAGGTGTACCTTTTCGACGAACCGCTGTCGAACCTGGATGCCGCGCTGCGGGTGGCCACGCGGATCGAGATCGCCCAGCTGAAGGAAGCGATGCCGAACGCGACGATGATCTATGTGACCCACGACCAGGTCGAGGCGATGACGCTTGCGACGCGGATCGTGGTGCTGGCGAACAAGGGCATCGCGCAGGTCGGCACGCCCCTGGAGCTGTACGAGAAGCCCGAGAACGAGTTCGTGGCGCAGTTCATCGGGTCGCCCGCGATGAACCTGTTCCCGGGCGAGATCGCCGAGCCGGGGCAGACGACGCGGGTGTCGCTGGCGGGCGGGGGGGCGGCTGTCTCGGCCGTGCCGACGCTCGCGCCCGAGCGCGGGCTGAAGGTGAACGTGGGCATCCGCCCCGAGGATCTGGTCGAGGTGGCCGAGGGCGCGCCTGCCGCCTTTACCGGGCAGGTGAGCTATACCGAGGCGCTGGGCGAGGTGACGATCCTGTATTTCGAGCCGCAGGACGGCCGCCCCGCGGTGATCGCGAAGCTGCCCGGCATCCACGCCGACCTGCGCGGGCGGACCGTGCGGCTGGGCGCGGACCCGGCCAAGGTGCACCTGTTCGCGAACGGCCGGTCGCTTCTGTACCGGACCTGAGGCGCAGCAGGAGAGGGCGGGGGCTCTGCCCCCGCACCCCCGAGGTATTTGGGCAAGGATGAATGAGCAAGCAGCGTGTTGTCTGCGGTCGCCCGCAAACGAAAGGGGCCGGGAAATCCCGGCCCCTTCGGCTTTGGCGGTCTGCCCGGTTACTCGCGGTTGCCGAGGAACTGGAGCAGGAACATGAAGATGTTGATGAAGTTCAGGTACAGGCTGAGCGAGCCCATGATGGCCGACTTGTCGAGCCATTCCTGATCCATCGCGCGGGCGTGGGCCACGTAGTCCGACTTGATGCGCTGCGTGTCGAACGCCGTCAGGCCGGCGAAGATCAGGAGGCCGATGATCGTGATCGCGAAGTGCAGCGCGGGCGAGCCGAGGAAGATGTTGATGATCGAGGCGACGACCAGCCCGATCAGGCCCATCATCAAGAACGTGCCCATCCCCGACAGATCACGCTTCGTGGTGTAGCCGTACAGCGACAGGCCCGCGAAGGCGATCGAGGTCACAAGGAAGGTCTGCGCGATGGAGATGCCTGTAAAGGCCGCGAAAATCCACGCGATCGACAGGCCCATGGCGGCGGCGAAGACGTAGAAGAACGTCTGCGCACCGGCAGCCGACAGGCGGTTGATCGCCGCGCCGAAGGCGAAGACCATGATCAGCGGCAGGAACATCGCGATCCAGCCGAGGATGTTCGGTTGCAGCGTCACCGGATCGCGGAAGATCGACAGGAGCGCGTCGGACGTGCCGACGGCCCAGGCCACGCCCGCGGTGACCAGAAGGCCCACGGACATCGTGCCGTAGACCTTGTTCATGTGGGCGCGCAGGCCCTGATCGATTTCGGCGGTGCGGACCCCGGCGGTGCCGGCCGTGCGCATCGTCTGGTAGTCTGCCATTGGTTCCTCCGACTGGTTCCCGTGAAGGGCCGGGCGTGCCGGTCCCCCCTCGCGTCAGGATATTGGGAATGGTCGCGCGCGATTCAAGCGGGACCGGCGCGCGGACCCCGGAAAATATGACGCTTTCCCTCGGTGATCCCGGGGGGATGCGACGGTTGGGCGCGGTCAGCGGCGGCCCGGTCGGCCGTCGGGGCGGTGCCAGGGCGAGGGCGCATCCCAGAAGGGCCGCGTCCCCTCGTGCATCGCGTCGTCGCGGGTCAGTCCGATGTCGCGCAGCAGGTGGTCGTCGAGGCGTCTGAGGTGGGCGCGCTGGCGGCGCAGTGCAAGGGACTGGACCAGCCACGGCAACAGCCGCGGCAGGTATCCCAGGAGTTGGGGAAGGCGCAGGAGGGTGGCGGTGCGGGCGGACATGGCGGAAGCCTTTCGTTCAGGATTCGTGGCGGTGCCGTGTCATCCGATCACCGCGCTTGATGGATATGCCCGGATGCGCTACACAAGGGAACGAATGTTCCTGTCCTCTGGCATCACGAAAGTTGATGGATGGCGCGCAATCTGGACCTGTCGGCCCTGCGGTCCTTCGTGGCGGTGGCCGATACCGGCGGGGTGACCCGGGCAGCGGGGCTCGTGAACCTGACGCAGTCGGCGGTGTCGATGCAGATGAAGCGGCTCGAGGAGACGCTGGGCGTCGCGCTGTTCGACCGGGCCCCGCGCGGGCTGACCCTGACCGCGGCGGGGGCGCAGCTGCTGGGCCACGCCCGGCGCATGGTCGCGGCCAATGACGAGGTGTTCCTGCGCCTGACCGACCGCGCGCATGAGGGCGAGATCAGCCTGGGCGTGCCGCATGACCTGATCGGGCCGGTGGTGCCCGCGGTCCTGCGCCAGATGGCGGCGGCGTTCCCGCGGGTGCGGGTGAACCTGGTGTCGCTGCTGACGCGCGAACTGCAGGCCGAGTTCGCCCGCGGCGCGTTGCAGATGATCGTCACCACCGAAACCGAGGCAGGCCCGGGCGGCGAGACGATGGCCCGGGTGCCGCTGCTGTGGATGGGCGCGCCGGACAGCGAGGTCTGGCGCAGGCGCCCCCTGCCGGTGGCGGGCGAGCCCCTGTGCGCGTTCCGCCCGGTGATGCTGGCGGCGCTGGATGCGGCGGGCATCCCCTGGGCGCTGGTGCTGGAATCGACCTTTACCCGCGCCATCGAGGCGGCGGTCGAGGCCGATCTGGCGGTCTATGCGCAGCTGGCCGGGACCGTGCCCGATGGCATCGCGCCGCTGGCCCACGGCGGGGCCTTGCCCGCGCTGCCGCCCTTTGCGGTGAACCTCTACCGGGCGCCCACGCTGGCCGGGCCCGCGGCGGATGCGCTGGCCGACATGCTGCGCGCGGGCTACCGCACGCTCAGTCTGGAATCGTCACCACGACCTTTCCCGTTGCGGCCCGGGTCCGCAGCAGATCCAGGCCCTCTGCAGCGCGCGATAGCGGCAGCCTGTGGCTGATGTGGGGGCGCAGCGTGCCCCCGGCATACATCGACAGGCAGTCGGCCAGGCTGTCGGCCAGAACCTGCGGGGCGAAGCGCAGGTAGCCGCCCCAGTACATGCCGATCACGTCGGTGTTCTTGACGAGCAGGTGGTTGGCGCGCAGGTCGGGTGGCGCCCCGGCAGCAAAGCCGATCAGCAGAAGCCGCGCCTCGGGCCGGGTGGCGCGCAGGGCTGCGGTGGTCAGCGCGCCGCCGACCGCATCGTAGATGACATCCACGCCGCCCGCGGCCTTGAGCACCGCCGTGATGTCGTCCGTCTCGGGGTCGTGCACGGCGGTCGCCCCGGCCGCGCAGGCGGCCTGCGCCTTGTCCGCCCCGCGGGCAAAGGCGATGACGCGCGCGCCCAGATGCGCGCCGATCTCGACCGCGGTCAGCCCGACGCCACCGCCCGCGCCCAGCACGGCAAGTGTCTCGCCCCTGGCGAGCCGCGCCCGGCGGGTCAGCGCGAGGTGCGAGGTACCGGAGGCGATGGGAAAGGCCGCCGCGTCGTCCCAGGGCATGGCATCGGGGATCGGCACGCAGGCGGCCGCGGGCACGACCGCCGCCTCGGCCAGCGCGCCCGATCCGGCAAAGGCCATGACCCGCGTGCCGGGCGGCGGACCGGCCGTGCCCGGCCCAAGGGCGGTGACGGTGCCCGACAGTTCCATGCCAAGGGTGAAGGGCGGATCCTCGCGTTCCTGGTAGCGGCCGTCGATCCGCAACAGGTCGGCGAAGTTCAGCGCCGCCGCCGCGACGGCCACGCGGACCTGTCCGGGGCCGGGCTCGACCTCCCCGATTTCGGCGAGTTCCGGGGGCTGGCCGGACCGGGTAAGCTGAAAGGCGCGCATGGTGACCTCCGACCCCCAAGAAAACCGGATCCGTCGCCGTGGCAAGTCGATCCCTGGGGGAAGTCCCGGGGACTGAGTCGCCTTTGGATTGTGTCCCGGGACGCACAAGGAGCACACGCAAAACGCGAACCTGTACAACATCTTAGGGGACGGCGCGCGCTGGAACGCTCTTTCCAGAATGCGAGACCCTTGAAATCAGGGACTTCCTTGCCTACATAAACTTGTCCATAAAGACAGGTTGGCAGGTGGGACGTGCGTGTGGTGTCTGCATACATCGTATGGTTTTGAGGAGTGCCCGATGAAACATCCTGTGGATGTGCATGTCGGAAAGCGTGTTCGGCACCGCCGCTGGATGGTGGGCATGACCCAGCAGCAGCTGGCCGAGAAAGTCGGGATCAAGTTCCAGCAGATCCAGAAGTACGAGACGGGGATGAACCGCGTGTCGGCGTCCCGGCTGTGGGATATTGCCGAGGCGCTGTCGGTGCCGGTCGCCTTCTTCTTCGAAGGTCTGGGGTCGGCCGAGGTCGAGGTCGTGGATGCCGCGGTGCCGGGGGATATCCTTGCCGACAAGGAAGCCCTCGAACTGGTCCGGTCCTATTACGCGATCCCCGAGGCGCAGCGCCGCCGCCTGTTCGACCTGGCCCGTGTGCTGAGCGACGCCGCCTGACTGCGGGGCCGGTAGGCCCCGCGGTGCGGGACGGGCTGCTGCGGTGTCGGGCAGTGTGTCCGCCGGGCGGTCCTGACCGGCGCACCGCTTGACGACGGTGGCGGGGTCGGCCAACAGCGGTGCGAAGGCGATGGCTGTCGGCCCGTCACGAGGCGCCCCGCGATGATCCCGCCGACCCCCATGCGACCGGCCCTGACCGCGCAGGACCAGCACGATCTGGTGGCCACGGCCGAGGCGATGGCCGATGCGGCGGGTGCCGCGATCCTTCCCCATTTCCGGCGGCCCGGTCTGACCGCCGACAACAAGTCGGCGGACGGGTTCGATCCCGTGACGGTCGCCGACCGGGCGTCCGAGCAGGCGATGCGCGCCGTGCTGGACCGGCAGCGCCCGCATGACGCGATCCTGGGCGAGGAATACGGCGCCCGCGGCGGCTCCAGCGGACTGACCTGGGTGATCGACCCGATCGACGGCACGCGGTCCTTTCTGGCCGGGACCCCGGTCTGGGGGGTGCTGGTGGCTGTCTGCGGGCCGGACGGGCCGCTGTTCGGCCTGATCGACCAGCCCTTTACCGGCGAGCGCTGGACCGGCGGCTTCGGGCAGGCGACCTGGCGCCGCGGCGAGGCGCAGCGCCCGATTGCGACCCGCAAGACCGCCGCGCTGCCGGATGCGATCCTGTTCTCGACCTTCCCCGAGGTCGGAACCCCCGAGGAGGCCGCGGCCTTTTGCGCCCTGAGCAGCCAGTGCCGCCTGACCCGCTACGGACTGGACTGCTATGCCTATGCGCTGCTGGCGATGGGGCAGATCGACCTGGTGGTCGAGGCGGGGCTGCAGGCCTATGACGTCGCCGCGCCGATCGCGCTGATCGAGGCGGCGGGCGGTGTCGTCACCGACTGGACCGGCGGGCCGGTCCACGGCGGCGGGCGCGTGCTGGCAGCGGCGAACCCGGTCCTGCACGCGGCCGCCCTGGCCGTCCTGTCGACAGCCCCCTGATACGCCCGGTCCGGGCCGCAGTCAGGGCCCCGGTCCGGTGCGCGGTCGCAGGCGCCGATTGGCCGTCTTGCGCCCTGAAAGCGGCATCGTGCGTCGCAATCCTGCGCGCGGGCGGTCTGTGCTCGTGCCCCTCTCGGTCCCGACCTGACCGGGAGCCTGCCATGCCGCGCATCCGCGCCGCCGTCTGCCACGCCTTCAAGGAACCCCTGCGGATCGAGGAGGTGGACCTCCGCGCGCCCGCCGCGGGCGAGGTCATGGTGCGCCTGCAGGCGGTCGCCATCTGCCACTCGGACATCGCCTTTGCCGAAGGCGCCTGGGGCGGCACGCTGCCCGCGGTCTACGGGCACGAGGCCGCGGGCACGGTCGAGGCCGTGGGTCCCGGCGTCATCGCCCACGCGCCGGGCGACCGGGTGATCGTCACGCTCATCCGGTCCTGCGGCACCTGCCCGACCTGCGCCTCCGGCCACCCCGTGGATTGCGAGACGCCCTACAACCGCGACACGGGGCCACTGTCCACCACCACGGGCGGCACCCTCAGCCACGGGCTGAACTGCGGTGCCTTTGCCGAGGCCGTGGTGGTCCACGCCTCGCAACTCGCGCCCGTCCCCGCCGACATGCCGCCCGAGGCCGCATGCCTTCTGGCCTGCGGGGTCATCACCGGGGTGGGGGCGGCGGTGAACACCGCGCGCATCCGCCCCGGCGAGGTCGTTGCCGTGATCGGTGCGGGCGGGGTGGGGCTGAACGCGGTGCAGGGTGCGCGGATCGCGGGCGCGGCGCAGATCGTGGCGCTCGACCGCGTGCCCTCGAAACTCGACGATGCCGTGGCCTTCGGCGCCACCGCGGGCCTCCTGTCCGACACGCCCGACCTGCGCGCCGCCTTCCGCGCGGCCACAGGCGGGCGCATGGCCGATGTGGTGCTCGTCTGCACCGGCGCCATCGCCGCCTACGACGGCGCGCTGGCGCTTCTCGCCCGGGGCGGTCGCATGGTCATGGTGGGCATGCCCCATTCCGGCGCGATGTCGTCCTACGAACCCGTCATGGTCGCGGCGCTGGGACAGGGGATGCTGGGGTCGAACATGGGCGACACGGTGCTGGCCCGCGACATCCGCTGGATGACCGACCTGTGGCGGCAGGGGCGGCTGAAACTCGAAGACCTCGTGTCCGCCCGCTTCCCGCTCGACCGGATCAACGACGCCATCGCCGACACCAAGGCCGGCACCGCCCGGCGCAACGTGATCGTCCTCTGACCAGTCACCTTTCCCCTTCATCCTCTCGCAAGTACCCTCGGGGGGGGGCGGCGCATCGCGCCGACGGGGGCAGACAGCCCCCCGCTTTTCCGCCAAGGGAGCCCGCGATGCGCCTGACCGACCTCGACGTGATCGTGACCGCCCCCCCGGCCCCCGGCTGGGGCGGGCGCTACTGGATCCTGGTGAAGCTGACCACAGACACCGGGATCAGCGGCTGGGGCGAGGTCTATGCCGCCGCCGTCGGCCCCGCCGCCATGACCGCCGTCATCCGCGACGTGTTCGACCGCCACATGGCGGGCGAGAGCCCGGAAAACATCGAGCTGATGTTCCGCCGCGCCTATTCGTCGGGCTTCACCCAGCGCCCCGACCCGACCGTGATGGGCGCCTTCTCGGGCCTCGAGATCGCCTGCTGGGACATCCTGGGCAAGGATCGTGACCGCCCGGTCTGGGCGCTGATCGGCGGGCGCACCAACGACCGGCTGCGCGCCTATACGTACCTCTACCCGATGGCGCACCACCCGGTCTCGGCCTTCTGGGCCTCGCCCCACATGACGGCCGAGGCCGCGGCGGCGGCGGTGGCCGAGGGCTGGACCGCGGTCAAGTTCGACCCGGCCGGTCCCTACACCATCCGCGGCGGGCATGACCCGGCGATGTCCGACATCACCCGGTCCGCGGCCTTCTGCCGGGCAATCAGGGAGGCCGTGGGCGACCGCGCGGACCTCCTGTTTGGCACGCATGGGCAATTCTCGGTGGGCGGCGCCATCCGCATGGCGCAGGCGATCGAGCCCTATGGGCCAGTGTGGTACGAGGAACCCGTGCCCCCCGACAACGTCACCGCCGTGGCCCGCGTGGCGCGGGCCACGAAGATTCCCGTGGCGGCGGGCGAACGCCTGACCACCATCGCCGAATTCGCCCCCCTCCTGCGCGAAGGCGCGGCGGCGATCCTGCAACCGGCGCTGGGCCGCGCGGGCGGGATCAACGAAGGGCGCAAGATCGCGACGCTCGCGCAGGCCTACAACGCGCTCGTGGCGCCGCACCTGTATGCCGGGCCGGTCGAATGGGCCGCGAACATCCAGCTCGGCGTGGCGATCCCGAACCTTCTGATGGTCGAGACGGTGGACACGCCGTTCCACCGGGCGCTGATCCGGAACTCCATCACGGTCGAGGATGGTCATGTCCCCGCCCCCACCGGCGCGGGCCTTGGCATCGACGTGGACGAGGCGCTGGCCCGCGCGCACCCCTATACTGGCGACCGCCTGCATCTGGAGATGCAGGAGGCGCCTTGCGACTATGCTCGCCCGAACGAGTTCCAGGGCGGCGCCCCGCGGGAGTAGGGCGCTACAGGAACCCGCGCCAGACGAGGACCGCCAGCACCAGCCCGGCCACGGCCAGGATCTGGAACCCGGTGGTGGCAAGGAAATCCAGCAGGGCCGCCCGGCGCGCGGCGGCGCGGTCCACGGCGGTCAGGTGCGTGACCAGCGCCTTGTGCGCGCGTGCGACGCGGGCGCCGTCGATCCGGCGGGCAAGCCGCGGGTGCGCGGCCATGCGGCGCGCCTCGATCAGGTCGGCGGCGGCCACGCGCAGCGCTGCGGGCAGGCGGCGCCGGGCGCGGGCTACGCGAACCTCGAAGGTCGCGCCGCGCACGCCCAACCGTGTCTCCAGCAGCTCGGCCACCTCGGCGGCCAGCGCCTCTACGTCCATCCCCGCATCCCCCGATGCCGTCCGGCCGCCTGCATGGGGCAGGGCCGGGCCCCGCGCAACGGGGCTGGAAGCCCGCGCCGTCCGCCGCTATCCCGCGCGTGACATGCTGACCACATACACCACCCCCGCCGACGGCCCCGAGACCGCACCGCCGCTTCTGGTCGTCCACGGCCTGTTCGGGTCGGCGCGCAACTGGGGCGCCATGGCCAAGCGCCTGGCCACCGGGCGCCGGGTCGTCAGCGTGGACATGCGCAACCACGGCGCCAGCCCCTGGCAGGCCACGCATGGCTACGACGACCTTGCCGCCGACCTGGCCGGGGTCATCGCGGCCGAGGGCGCGCCGATGGACGTGCTGGGCCATTCCATGGGCGGCAAGGCCGCGATGGTGCTGGCCCTGACGCGGCCCGCGCTGGTGCGCCGCCTGGTGGTGGGGGATATCGCGCCGGTGGCCTATGGCCACACGCAGATGCACCTGATCGACGCGATGCGCGGGCTGGACCTGGCGCAGGTCACCCGCCGGTCGCAGGCCGACGCCGCCCTGCAGGGGGCGATTCCCGATGCAGGTGTGCGGGCGTTCCTGTTGCAGTCGCTGGATGTCCCGGCGCGGCGGTGGATGCTGAACCTGGATGTCCTGGCCGCCGAGATGCCGCGGATCACGGGCTGGCCGGGGACCCCGGGCCGCTTCGATGGTCCGGTCCTGGTGCTGGTGGGCGCGCAGTCGTGGTATGTGCTGCCCGAGCATCACGCGCTGTTCAAGGCTCAGTTTCCCGGCGCGCGGGTCGCCACGGTCGAGGGGGCGGGCCACTGGCTGCACGCCGACCGGCCGGCCGAGGTTGCTGCGCAGGTGACCGGGTTTCTTGACGGCTGAGGCCGCGGGTCGGGGTCAGGCCCTGCCGATCAGGCGCCCGACAGGCCGCCCCGCAGCAGGGCGGCCACATGGGCGCGCTCGACGTCGGTCCGGGGCTGTGCCGCAGCGCGGCGGACCTTTGCCGGTTCGGGCTGCATATTGGCAAGGGCAAGGAACGAGGCCGACGCGATCACCGGGGCCGCGCGGGGCGAGAAATCCGACACGAAGGTCGACACCGCCGCGCATCCGCGCCACGCAATCGCCGCTGGAAGGCGCGCAAGCCGCCCCCCTGGTGCATCGACACCAGCCATGAGTCCCGTCCCCCCGGACCGATTCCCTGCATCCGACTTTGCGGCAAAATCGGGCAGGATTGTGGCAAGTGCAAGGACTGCCCACAGCAGCCTCCACAGGAGGAATCGAGGGCAACCCCATGATCATGCTTTGCAAAATAGACTTTTCCCGTGCGAGGCACAACCGACGCGAGAAAAGGCGGATGCCTGTTTTTCGGAATGTGCTGCAGAAAGCAACAGAGTGTCAGAGCGTGCGGATCAGCGGGACCGCGGGGAAGCGGATGCCCGGTGCCAGGGGGATCGTCAGCTCGGTGCCCTCGGCCGAGGGGCGGAAGCCCAACGCCAAGTAGAACGGCACCGCCGTGCGGGTCGACAGACAGGCGAGTGCGGTCATGCCGGCGGCATCGGCCGTTGCAAAGGTGCGTTCCAGGATCGCCCGGCCGACGCCGCGCCGCAGCGCGCGGTCATCGGTCACCACATGGCGGATGTGTCCAAGCCCGCGGCTGTCGGTGCCTTGCGGTCCGCGCGCGGTCCAGCCACCGGCGCCCAGGATCGCGCCCCCCTCGCCCTCGGCCACGAAATAGGTGCCCGAGGCGAGCAGTTCGGGTTTGGCGCGTGCAATCAGCGGCACCGCGGTCACGAGGATCGAGGGCGGGTAGTCCGCCCGCAGGAGCCGGGGGTAGCTGCGCGAAAGGAGCGCATCCACCGCAGCGGTGTCGGCCACGGTCGCGGGGCGGATCGTCAGGGTCTGGAAGGTGCGCGTCATGCCAAGGGACATGGCGCGGTTCGCGCAGAAGGCAAGGAAAGGGCCGCCGCCGGTGTTCCCGGCACGGCCCCGGTGCAGCGTCGCGTCAGGTGATCCGTCTGGCCGCCAGGGACCCGGCGGCGGCGATCACTTGATCTTGCCTTCCTTGTATTCGACGTGCTTGCGCACGACGGGGTCGTATTTCTTGACCACCATCTTCTCGGTCATGGTGCGAGCGTTCTTCTTGGTCACGTAGAAGTGCCCGGTGTCGGCCGTCGAGTTCAGCCGGATCTTGATCGTCGTCGGTTTCGCCATCTCGCCTCTCCCGCGCGGGGTGTGGTCCGCGGTGTATCGGCGCGTCGGCCGACGGTGAATTCGGAAGCCTGCCTTTTAGCCAGCGCGCCCCCGCTGTCAAGCGGGGGCTGGGGGAAAGGCGCGCCCCCGCTGTCAAGCGGGGGCTGGCCGGTCCGCGCGGGTTCAGGCGTCGCCGTGGATCCTGGCGATCTGGTCGGCCGACAGGTTCAACGCGACGGCGAGGCGGCGCAGATAGGCGGCCTCGGACGCGTGGTCGAGCGTGATCGCCGACAGGGACACCGCATAGACCTGCGCGGCCATCTCGGCCTGGGTGTCGGCCACCAGCCCTTCCATGTCGGACGGGCTGTCCATCAGCGCTTCGACCCAGGCGCGTTCGTCGGGCTCGGCATCGGCGATGGCCGACAGGATCTTCTCGCGCTCCTCGTCGTCGATGTGGCCGTCGGCCTTGGCGGCCTCGATCATCGCGCGGATCATCAGCTTCGCCTGCGCTTCCATCGCGCCGGTGGTATCGGACCCGGTCAGCGCATCGACCATCCCGGCGCTGGCGGTGGCCCCTGCGGCGGCGGCCCCGCCCATCGCGGCCATCAGCCGGCCAAACCCGGCCGTTGCCGTGTCGGTGCCCGCGATCGTGGCGCCGCCCATCCGGGACAGGGCCTGCTGCACCTTCTGCTCGCCGCCCTGGACGCCCATCTTCTCGAGCATCTGGCCGACCTGCCGGGTCACGCCCTGGGTGGCGGTCGGGTCGGACATCTTGGTGCCCAGCCCCTTGAGGCCACCCGACTGCTGCAGCTTGTCAAAGCCCTTGGCGGCGGCAAAGCCCACGGCCAGCGTGGCCAGCGTGCGAACGAAGCTCATGGTCGTCTCCCCTTTGGTTCCGGGCCCAAGGCCCCACCTGCCTGACGAATGTAAGGGCTGCGTGACGGGGCGAAAGCCCCGGTGCCCCGGAAAGCCCATGCGCGGAGGGCCTGTAAGCCGGATTCTGTCCCGGGGTTGCCCCCGGCGGCGACCATTCCTCTGGGCCACGGGTTGCCCCGCGCCTCAAGCTGCCAACCCGGGCCTCTCGGGCTGAAGCGTCCCTGCGGCGATATCCCCGTTGCCGGGGATCAGCCCCGCGCGAGGCCCCTATTTGGCATTGCTCCCGGTGGGGCTTGCCATGCCGTCCCGGTTGCCCGGTCCGCGGTGGGCTCTTGCCCCACCGTTTCACCCTTGCCCAGGGCATGCCTGGGCGGTCTCGTTCTCTGTGGCGCTGTCCGTCGGGTTGCCCCGCCCGGGCGTTACCCGGCACCGTCGCTTCAGGGAGTCCGGACTTTCCTCGGGGGGTGAACCCCGCGGCCGCCCGGCCCTCCGCGCGCCGGGGGTGTAATCCCGGGGGCGGTCGGGCGCAACACTCAGCGGTAGTGATCGACCGGCGTGCCCGCGATGGCCGACATGTTCAGGAGCCCCCGCGCGGTGATCGAGGGCGTCACCACATGGGCGCGGTTGCCCATCCCCATCAGGATCGGCCCGACTTCCAGCCCGCGCGCCTTCATCTTCAGGATGTTGCGCACGCCCGACGCGGCGTCGGAGTTGGCGAAGATCAGCACGTTCGCAGGCCCTTCGAAGCGGGCGGCGGGGAAGATGCGGGCGCGAATCTCGGGGTCGAGGGCGCTGTCGATGTGCATCTCGCCTTCATAGGCGAAGTCCACCCCGCGCGCGTCGAGGATCTCCATCGCTGCGCGCATCTTGATCCCCGACGGGATGTCGAGGTTGCCGAACTGGCTATGCGAGCACAGCGCGACCTTGGGGACAAGGCCGAAGCGGCGGACGTGGCGTGCGGCGCCGATGGCGGCGATGGCCACTTCCTCGGGCGTGGGGTCGGGGTGGACCTGCGTATCGGCGATGAACAGGGGGCCGTCGTCGAGGATCATCAGGGACAGCGCGCCCACGGGGCGAAGTCCATCGCGGCCAAGGATTTGCGTGACGTAGCTCAGGTGCCACAGGAACTGCCCGAAGGTCCCGCAGATCAGGCTGTCCGCCTCGCCCCGGTGCACCATGATCGCGCCGATGGCGGTGGTGTTCGTGCGCATCACCGCCCGCGCGATGTCGGGCGTCACGCCACGCCGCGCCATAAGGTCCGCATAGGTCGTCCAGTAGTCGCGGTAGCGGGGGTCGTTTTCCGGGTTCACCAGGTCGAAGTCGCGACCCGGACGGATCGGCAGACCCGCGCGTTCGCAGCGGTGTTCCACCACCTCGGGACGGCCGATCAGGATGGGCTTGTCGGTCGTCTCCTCCAGCATGGCCGCCGCGGCGCGCAGCACGCGTTCATCCTCGCCCTCGGCAAAGACGATGCGGCGGTCGGCGAGTTTCGAGGCTTCGAACACCGGGCGCATCAGGAGTGCGGACCGGAACACCGATCCGTCCAATTGCCGCTTGTAGGCATCGAGGTCGGCGATGGGCCGCGTCGCCACGCCGGTTTCCATTGCGGCGCGGGCGACGGCGGGGGCGACGACGCCCATCAGGCGGGGATCGAAGGGTTTGGGGATGAGGTAGTCGGCGCCGAAGGTCATCGCCTCGCCCTGATAGGCGGCGGCGGCCTCGGCGCTGGTGGTGGCGCGGGCCAGCGCCGCGATCCCGTCGATGCAGGCGAGTTTCATCGCGTCGTTGATCTGCGTGGCGCCCACGTCGAGCGCGCCGCGGAAGATGAACGGGAAGCAGAGCACGTTGTTGACCTGGTTCGGGAAATCCGACCGGCCGGTGGCGATGATGGCATCGGGCACCGCCGCGCGGGCGGCGGCGGGGTCGATCTCCGGCGTGGGGTTGGCGAGCGCGAAGACGATGGGCCGGGGCGCCATGGCGCGGACCATGTCGGGGGTCAGGACACCGGGGCCGGACAGGCCGAGGAACAGGTCCGCGCCGCCGATCACCTCGGCCAGCATCCGCGGGCCGCCCGGTTGCGCGAACGCGGCCTTCTGGGGCGTCATGTCGGCCTCGCGCCCCTGGTGCACGAGACCGTGCAGGTCGCAGAGCCAGATGTTCTGCCGCTGCACGCCCAGCGTCACGAGCATTTCCAGACAGGCGATGCCCGCCGCGCCCCCGCCGGTGGACACGACCTTGATCTGGTCCCAGGCCTTGCCCGCCACATGCAGCGCGTTCGTGGCGGCCGCCCCCACCACGATGGCGGTGCCATGCTGGTCGTCGTGAAAGACCGGGATGCCCATGCGTTCCCGGCACAGGCGTTCCACGGTGAAGCAGTCGGGTGCCTTGATGTCTTCGAGGTTGATCGCGCCAAAGGTCGGCTCCAGCGCGCAGACGATGGCGGCCAGCTTCTCGGGGTCGGGTTCGTTCAGCTCGATGTCGAAGCAGTCGATGTTGGCGAACTTCTTGAAGAGGACCGCCTTTCCCTCCATCACGGGCTTCGAGGCCAGCGCGCCGATGTTGCCAAGGCCCAGCACCGCCGTGCCGTTCGACACCACCGCGACAAGGTTGCCGCGGGTGGTGTAGCGGGCGGCGTCGGCGGGGTCGGCCTTGATGGCAAGGCAGGCCTCGGCCACGCCGGGGCTGTAGGCGCGGGCCAGGTCGCGGCCGTTCGCCAGCGGCTTCGTCGCGCGGATTTCCAGTTTTCCGGGGCGCGGATGCTCGTGATAGGCCAGTGCCTGCTCGCGCAGGCTGTCGGTCGGTTCGATCATCGCGGCTCCCCCAGGGTTCCCGTTTTGCGGGGGTTTACACTGCCCCTCGCCCGGAAAGAATAGCGCGCGGAAACGGGGGGCTTTCCATGCAGAACATCCGGGCCGAGGTCTGCCTGACCACAACCGCGCTCGCGGCGGACATCGGGTTCTTCGGCAAGCGTCTGGGCATGCGTCTGGAACGCATCTGGCCCGCCGACGACCCGCGCGAGGCGGTGGTGGCGGGCCACGGGCTGCGGCTGCGGCTGCAGGCGGGGGACGCCCCGGCGGGCGAGGTGCGCGTTCTGGCCGACGATCCGGTGCTGATCGCCAGGGGCGAGACGGCGCTGGTGTCGCCCGGCGGCATCCGCGTCGGGATCGAACCGCTCGACCCGCCCGTGGTGCAGCCGCCGACCGAGCATGCCTTTGTCGTGCGAAGGCTGGCCGATGGCGCGCCTTGGGTCGTGGGCCGCGCGGGGATGGAGTATCGCGATCTTGTCCCCGGGCGGCTGGGCGGCGCGATGATCGCCAGCCACATCCGCATCCCCACCGGCGGGCCAGTGCCCGACATGGTGCATTTCCACAAGGTGGGGTTCCAGCTGATCTTCTGCGTCCGCGGCTGGGTCGATGTGGTGTACGAGGATCAGGGTGGCCCGCGCCGTCTGCACGCGGGGGACTGCTTCATCCAGCCGCCCGAGATCCGGCACCGGGTGCTGCATGCGTCCGACGGGATCGAGGTGATCGAGATCGGCGTTCCGGCCGAGCATCTGACGGTGATCGACCACGACCTTGCGCTGCCGACGCCCGAGGTGCGCCCCGACCGGGAATGGGCCGGGCAGCGGTTCGTGCACGATGTGGGCGGGCCGGGGGTGTGGCAGCCCTTCCGGGTGCCGGGCTTCGTCGCCCGCGACACCGGCATCAATGCGGCGACGCAAGGGGTCGCATCCGTGCAGGTGGTTCGAAAGGATCAAGGCGACGTGCCGATGACGCGGCACGATGCGGACATATTGTTCGGATATGTCATGGCCGGATCGGCGATCCTGCAGGGCGACGGGCAGCCGGACCACCCGTTGTCGCAGGGCGATGCGGTGGTCATTCCGCCCGGACTTGCCACGCGGCTGACCGGGGCCGATGCGGGCTTCAAACTGCTCGAAGTGGCGCTTCCCGGCAGGTTCGCCACGCACCCGGTCTGAGGCCTACCCGATGCCCGGGTCGTCCACGCCGAACCCGTGCAGCCGCTTGGCCCACTGGTAGGCGACCATGCCCCCCTTCAGCCGCGGCAGCAGGTACAGCGACAGACCCACGCAGCCGACCGCAAAGACGGTGAACAGCACCAGGGGGTCGGGGCGGAAGGTCGTGAAGAACCACAGCAGCAGGGGCGCCATCAGGTGCCCGACCAGCAGGATCGTCAGGTAGGCGGGCCCGTCATCGGCACGGTGGTGGTGCAGCGCCTCGCCGCAGGCGGGACAGCTTTGCCGCACGTCCAGATAGCCGCGCATCATCGCGCCCGCGCCGCAGGCCGGGCAGCGGCGCTGCCAGCCGCGCAGGAGCGCGGGCTTCAGCGCCCGCGGGCTGTCGGGGTGACCGGCCGGGTCAGGAGCAAGAGCGTCAGCCATCGCGGGATCCCGTGGGCGCGGCACGGCCGCGCGGCGACCTGCCTTAGCGCACCCGGGTCCGCCTTGCACCCCGCGGCGACGGCTCCGCGCCGCAATGTCGCGCCGCAGGCCCCTGCGGGACGGGCCGCGCGCATCCCCGCGACGGAAACCGGCGTGCGGGGCGTGGAACGATCATCAGGCAGGCAATGGTGCCTGTTCTACGCCCAGGAGACACCGACATGACCACTCGCTTTCGCCCCGTCGCCACGCTGACCGCTGTCGCCGTGGTGCTGGCCGCAGCCCTTCCCGTGGGGATCGCGGTCGGGCAGGATGCCACCCCGCCGGCCCCGCCCGCGACCGAGGACGCCGCCCCGGGCCGGATGCCGGTGTTCGAGGACATGGACACCGACGGTGACGGCACCATCACCGCCGAGGAGCGCGCCGCGCGGGCCGCCGCCCGCTTCGCCGCTGCGGATGCCGACGGCAACGGCACCCTGTCGGCCGAGGAACTGGTCGCGGCGATGACCGCCGCAGAGGCCGAACGTCAGGCGCGCAGGGCCGCCCGGATGGTCGAGCGGCTGGACACCGACGGCGATGGCGCGGTCAGCGCGGCCGAGTTTGCCGCCGGCCCGTCCGAGCGGATGTTCGCGCGTCTGGATGCCGACAACGACGGCACCCTGTCGGCCGAGGAATGGGAAGCCGGGCGTGAGATGATGGCCGAGATGCGCGACGGGCGTGGCG
>DBBA01000208.1:0-12897 GCA_002291955.1 Rhodobacteraceae bacterium UBA996
CCGGCGGGCGTGAACCGCTTCGTCAGGGTGCCCGCGTTGAAGAAGTGCCCCTGCGACGGCAGGCGGCGGCACAGGTCGGCGCGCAGGACCATGATCCCCTGATGCGGGCCATAGGTCTTGTAGGTCGAGAACAGGTAGATGTCGGCACGGAGCGCGGCGATGTCGGGCAGCCCGTGCGGCGCACCCGCCACGCCGTCCACGCAGGCCACCGCGCCCGCGGCATGAACACGCGCGACGATGGCCGCCACATCGTTGATCTCGCCCACGACGTTCGACACATGGGGGAAGCAGACCAGCCGCACCTTGCCGTCAAGCAGACGGTCCAACGCGGCGGGGTCCAGATGCCCGGTCTCGCGGTCCATCTTCCATTCGCGCACGTCGATGCCCGCCGCGGCGAGCCTGCGCCAGACGCCGGTGTTCGCCTCGTGGTCCTGATCCGTCACGACGATCGCTTCGCCCGGCAGCATCCACCCGCGGAAGGCTTCGGCAAGGACATAGGTGTTCTGGCTGGTGGACGGGCCGAAGTGCATCTCGTCGGGACGCACGTTCATCATGGCGGCAAGGCGCGCGCGGGCCTCGTCCATCTCGCTGCCGCCTTCGCGCGAGGGGGAATAGTGCCCGTAGGGCTGCACCTTCCGGCTGCGGTAGAACCGTGTCAGCCGGTCGACAACCTGCCGGCACGGATAGGACCCGCCCGCGTTCTCGAAGAAGGCAAGGTCGCGGCTCGCAGGTTCTTCAAACGCCGGAAACTGTGCCCGGACGAAATCAAGATCGAGCGACATGTGTTCTCCCCAAAGCATGTGTTCTCAAAGCGGTTTGGCTGGTCAAGCGGAAGCTGCGACACGGAAGCGCCAGAACGCGACGTCACGCGGAGTCTGGCGTGTTTCTGCCACGCCCTCAGGCCGCGGGGTCGACGACCACCCGGCCGCGCACCGCACCCTTCAGGATTGCCCGGCCGAGGTCGGGCAGGTCCTCGAGGCGCGCCGGAACGATCATGCTTTCCAGAAGGTCGGGAGCAAGATCGCGCGCGATCCGGTCCCAGGCGCGGACGCGGTCAGCATAGGGTTTCGTGACGCTGTCGATGCCCAGAAGGTTCACCCCCCGCAGCAGGAACGGGATGATGTTGACCGGCACCTCGACCCCGCCGGCATTGCCGACCGCGGCGGAGGAGGCGCCGTGGCGCAGCTGGCCCAGGACGCGGCCCAGCATCGCCCCGCCCACCGCATCGACGCATCCTGCCCAGGTCTCGGTCTCCAGCGGTTTCGGGATGGTCTCGGCCACCTCTGCGCGCGGCACGATGCGCGCCGCGCCAAGGCCACGCAGATACCCCTCCTGTTCGGGGCGCCCCGTGACGGCCGCGACCTCGTACCCGGCACGGGCCAGCAGCGCCACGGCGATCGACCCGACCCCGCCCGCAGCGCCGGTGACAAGGACCGGCCCCTGCCCTGGAACCAGCCCATGTGATTCGAGCGCCTGGATCGCCAGCATCGCGGTGAAGCCCGCGGTGCCCACCGCCATCGCGGTGCGCGTGGTCAGCCCGGCGGGCAACGGCACCAGCCAGTCGGCGCGCACGCGGGCCCGCTCGGCGTAGCCGCCCCAGTGGGTCTCGCCCACCCGCCAGCCGGTCAGGATCACCCGGTCCCCGGGCGCGTAGCGCGGATCATCCGAAGCGGTGACCGTGCCGGCAAAGTCGATGCCGGGGACATGCGGCCAGGCGCGGACCAGCCCGCGGCCCGATCCCAGGCACAGGCCGTCCTTGTAGTTGAGGGTCGAGTACTCGACGGCGACCGTCACGTCGCCGGGCTGAAGGCGGTCCTCGGACAGGGACTGCACGCCCGCGTGGGTGCTGCCGTCCTCGGCTTTCTCGACAACAAGGGCGCGGAACATGCGGAAGCCTTTCGGATGGGTCAGCCGAGGGACGGCATCAGGATCAGGTCGGTATCGGCGGGCCGGGCACCGGCCGCGGTCAGCATCGCGTGAACCTGGCCGCGATGGTGGGTCTGGTGGTTGAAGACGTGCATCGCCAGCACGCGGCGCGGACGGGACAGGTCACGCCCAAGCACGACCGACCGCCAGGTCAGATCGCCGTCCAGGTCAGCGTCCGCCATGCCGTCCGTCCAGGCCATGAGACGCGCATCCAGGTCGGTCCGGCGATGGCACAGGTCGCGCCAGTCCGACACCCAACGGGCGCTCTCCGCTATGGTGGCGACGTCCGGCGCAGGGCTGCCGGTGAAGCGGTGCAGCCAGAGGCTGTCACCCCACAGAAGATGCGCAAGCGTGCCGTGGATCGACCCGAAGAACGCCCCACGATCCGCGCGCCTTGCGGCGTCGTCCAGCGCGTCGGCCGCGCCATAGAGGCTGTCGTTCTGCCAGGCATTGTAGCGCGCCATCGTCCGGCACCAGTCCGCAGCGATCATGGCCTGCCCCCGCTCCTGCCTGCCCCCGGTCAGTCGCCGCAGTTAGGCCGAAGCCGGCGCCGGGGTCCACCCCCCGGACCCGGAACTGCCGCTCCGGCGCGCAGATGCGGCCCCCGGCCGCCGCACACACAAGGGATTGTACGTCGCACGGGCCAGTCGCCCTTGAAGGAGCCGCCCCGCGACACTAAGCCTCTTGCGGACTCGGGCAAGGCCGCCCGAGCGACGCCCTTCGGAGGACGCCATGACCCGCCTTTCCCGTCTTGCCTGCTCTGCCGCCTTCGCTGTCACCGCGGTGCCCGCGCTCGCCCAGACTGCGGATCTGCTCGTGTTCGACTATGCCGGGTTCGAAAACCCCGAGTTCCACACCACCTTTACCGCCAAGCACGGGGCCAGCCCCGAGTTCACCTTCTTCGGCGACGAGGAAGAGGCGCTGCAGAAGGTTGTGTCGGGCTTCCGGGCGGATGTCAGCCAGATCTGTGCGGGGTCGGTGACGAAGTGGACCGAGGCCGGGATCATCGAGCCTTGGGACATCGCCAAGCTGCCCGAGTACGGCAACATCGACGCCAACCTGACCGGCACCGACGTGGCCGCCGCGGCGGGCAACACCTATTTCATCCCGACCTACTGGGGTTCGACCGCGATCGCCTACAACGCCGATCAGGTGCCGGCCGAGGATGTCGCCTCGCTGCAGGTGTTCAAGAACCCGAAGTATGCCGGTCGCATGGCGATCCCCGACAACGTTGATGACGCCTGGGCGCTGGCCTATCTCGCCACCGGCGTGACCAACATGCAGGATCCGACCGACGAACAGTTCGAGGCCGCCGCGGCTTGGCTGCGCGAGGTCCATGCCAACCTGCGCACCTACTGGGTCGATCCGGCCGAGCTGTCGCAGCTTCTGGCCACCGGCGAGGTGCTGGTGTCCTGGGCCTGGAACGAAACCGTTCCGACGATGACGGAACTGGGCTTCCCCATCGGCTTCCAGCGCGAGGCGACCGAGGGGTCGTCGGTCTGGATGTGCGGCTACGTGAACCTCGCCAACGGCGAAGGGTCCGAGGATCAGGCCTATGACTTCCTGAATGCCGTGCTCGACCCGTCCTCGACCGTGCCGCTCCTGCAGAACGGCTATGGCCATTCGAACGCGGCCGGGATGGCCGCCGAGACGGTCGTGAACCTGGACGAGGTGGGTCTTGGCGTGATCGAGGCGCCGGTGATCGCGCAGCTGCCCATGTCGATCGCGCAGCGCGAGAAACACGCCGAGACGTTCGAGCGGATCAAGGCCGGCTTCTGATCCCCGCGCAGCCCTGAACCGCAGGCATCACGCGCCGCTCCGGGTCACCGGGGCGGCGCTGTCGCATCCGGTCCCCCGCACCTCTTGCACCGGGGCCGCCGCGGGCCTACCTTAGGGTTGTCCGGGGCAACCCGGACTATGGCGATAAACGCGCCCGTAATAAGCGGATCGGACCCGGGGGCGGTACCCGGCGGCTCCACCAGATACCCTCGTTGGGGGACAATGGGGCCGAAACAGGATCGACGAACGTGTAAAGGGGATGGCCTTCGCCCGGTGAGCTACCACCGTTATCGGTGCAAATCGCATAGTTGCCAACGACAACCGTGCTCCGGTGGCGCTCGCTGCGTAAGCAGCGCGCAAGACCGAAACCAAAGCCCTTGCGCTTAGCCGCGTAAGGCGGGGTCCGCAGGCACCTGGCAACAGAAGCCTGCACTTTCCCTCTCGGCCGCCCTTCGTCCTGACACGGTTGTGCCTTGCGTGGCCGCGCGCAACCGGGATCACTTGTGGCATGCACCTCGCCGGTCCCCTGTTCGCCGCTTTGCTCCTTGCCGCTGCCCCGTCGCGGGGCTGCGAGGTCGCGCTGGTCCTCGCGATCGACGTGTCGGATTCGGTCGATTCCGGGGAGTACCGCCTTCAGGTGGACGGCCTGTCGGATGCACTGCGTGATCCGGCCATCGCGGACACCCTGGTCGAGGGGCAGATGGCGCTGACCGTGCTGCAATGGTCGGGTGCGGACCGGCAGCAGAATTCGGTCCCGTGGCGCAGGATGCTGTCGGCGGCGGATGTCGCGCGTCTTGCGGCAGACGCACGCACCATGCCCCGCGCCTTCGTCCGGTCGGACACCGCGCCGGGCGAGGCGATCGCGGCGGCCGTGGCGCTGTTTCCGGCCGTACCCGACTGCGCACGCCGGGTGATCGACGTGTCCGGCGACGGCGCCGAAAACGCGGGCCGGTCGACCGCGCAGGCCAGCCGTGCCGCCCATGCGGCGGGGGTCGAGGTCAATGGACTGGCCATCGAATCAATCGGCGTGGCGATCACCCAATTCTATCGCAGCGCCCTGATCACCCCCGGCGGCTTCGTGATGACCGCGCGCACCCACACCGACTATGCCCGGGCGATCCGCGAGAAAATCCTGCGGGAAATCAGCAGGGTCAGCGGCTGACGCCCTGTTGCGGCCCGGGGCTTGCCGCACTTTCAATCCGGGCCGCATCTTCTATGCTGCCGCGACGCGACGACCCCAATGATTGACTGACGGGACCCCGATGGCGCGGCAGATCGACTATGGCAACCTGATGCACCGGGCGATGCGCGGCCTGATCCGCGACGTGCTGTCGGATGTGGCCGCGCGCGGTCTGCCGGGCGGGCATCACTTCTTCATCACCTTGGACACGACGCACCCGGACGTCGAGATCGCGGACTGGCTGTCGGACCGCTACCCCGAGGAGATGACCATCGTTCTCCAGCACTGGTTCGATCATCTCGAGGTGGATGACGAAGGCTTTGCCGTCACGCTCAACTTCGGCGACAGCCCCGAGCCGCTGTACATTCCCTTCGATGCCATCGTGACCTTTGTCGATCCGTCGGTCGAATTCGGCCTGCGCTTCGAAAGCCACGAGACCGACCCGGATGACCCGCCCGAAGGACCCGTGGATGGTCCCGCGGCCGAGGATGATGCGCCGCCGTCCGCGCGCGACGCCGAGGTCGTGCAACTGGACGCGTTCCGTAAGGGCTGACGCCGTCCGACGGGCGGATTGCCGCCAAGTTCCCGCAGCGCAGACACATTGCGGTCGCATTCGCTTTGCACGGTCCGCCCAAGCCATCGGGGGAGAACCGCCATGCTGGGACGACTGTTTCGGGGACCGGTCACGCGGCCGTTGACGCAGCCTGTCGTCGAGGTTCGGTTGCCCGTGCGCATCGCGGGCGACCAGGCCGACCCGATCTTTGCGCGCCCCCTGTCGCGCGCATTGTCCGACGCGGGTCTTGGCAAGGTGGCCGGGCACCGGCTGGCGCTGAACGACGCGGGCGAGGTCGTGGGGCTGGGCCTGTCGGTGCAACTGGTCAGCCGCGCGGGCCGGGCGCTGGACCGCGTGGTGCAGGAACTGGAACGGCTGGACGCCCCGCGCGGGTCGGTGCTGATGATCGACGACCGCGCCCCGCCGATCACCTTTGGCGCGGCCGAGGGGCTTGGGCTTTACCTGTCGCGGGCCGTGCTGCGGGACATGGACGACAGCCCGGCGGCGCACCTGGACGTCGTCGAAGACTGCATCGATGCGTTCGGCGGCATGGCGTCCTACCAGGGCAGCGCGCACCTGGCCGACCGGGTGGCGCTGTATTTCTATGGCGCGAACTTCAACCGGATGTCGAACGCGCTGGCCTATGTGCTGGAGACCAACCCCGCCTGCCGCGACGCCGAGACGCGCCGCCTGACCTGACGGCGCTGCCCCGCCGCCGTTGCGCGGTTCCGGCCGCCCCCCTATACCCGCGCGCGACACCGCCAGAAGGGGCCGACCAATGACCGCAACCCGTACCGAGACCGACAGCTTCGGCCCGCTTCAGGTGCCCGCCGACCGCTACTGGGGCGCGCAGACGCAGCGGTCGATCCAGAACTTCCCCATCGGCTGGGAAAAGCAGCCCATCGCCATCGTGCGCGCCCTTGGCGTCATCAAGCAGGCCGCGGCCGAGGCCAACATGGCCAACGGCGACCTGAAGCCCGAGATCGGCCGCGCCATCGTGCAGGCGGCGGGCGAGGTCGTGGTGGGCAAGCTCGACGCGCATTTCCCGTTGGTCGTGTGGCAGACCGGGTCGGGCACCCAGTCGAACATGAACGCGAACGAGGTCATCTCGAACCGTGCCATCGAGATCCTCGGCGGAACCATGGGCTCGAAGAAGCCCGTGCATCCGAACGACCACGTGAACATGAGCCAGTCGTCGAACGACACGTTTCCGACCGCCATGCACATCGCAGCCGCCACCACGGCGCATGACGTGCTGTTGCCGGGGCTGGCAAAGCTGCACTATGCGCTGGAAGCCAAGGTCAAGGAATTCGACGGCATCATCAAGATCGGCCGCACCCACACGATGGATGCCACGCCCCTGACGCTGAGCCAGGAGTTCAGCGGCTATGCGCATCAGGTCAAGACGGGGATCGCCCGGGTCAAGGGCGCGCTGCGGCGCATCTATGAACTGGCGCAGGGCGGCACCGCGGTCGGCACCGGCCTGAACACCCGCCCCGAATTCGCCGAACAGGTCGCCGCCAACATCGCCGAGATCACCGGCCTGCCCTTCGTCACCGCGCCCAACAAGTTCGAGGCGCTGGCGGCGCATGACGCGATGGTGGAACTGTCGGGCGCCTGCCGTACGGTGGCGGTCAGCCTGTACAAGGTCGCGAGCGACATCCGCCTGATGGGATCGGGGCCGCGGTGCGGGCTGTACGAGCTTCTGCTGCCGGAAAACGAGCCCGGGTCGTCGATCATGCCGGGCAAGGTGAACCCCACGCAGGTGGAGGCGATCACCCAGGTCTGTGCCCATGTCATGGGCAACGACGCCGCCGTCGGTTTCGCCGGGTCGCAAGGCCACTTCGAGTTGAACGTCTACAAGCCGATGATCGCCTATAACGTGCTGCAATCCATGCAGTTGCTGGGCGACGCCTGTTCCGCCTTCACCGACAACTGCGTGGTGGGCATCCGCGCCAACGTCACCCAGATCGACAAGCTGATGCGCGAAAGCCTGATGCTGGTGACGGCCCTTGCCCCCACCATCGGCTACGACAATGCCACCACCGTCGCCAAGACCGCGCACAAGAACGGCACGACGCTGAAGGACGAGGCGATCCGCCTGGGCTTCACCGATGCCGAGACATTCGACCGCGTCGTGCGCCCCGAGGACATGATCGCCCCGCGCGGGCTGTGAGGCGCATATGGGCGACACGGTGAACCTGAGGACCGCACGCAAGCAGGCCGAACGCGACAAGGCGCGCGCGGACGCCACCGCGAACGCCGCGAAGCATGGCCAGTCCAAGGCCGCGCGCGTATTGGCCGCAGCGCAGGGCGACAAGGCCCGCGCGATGCTGGATGCGCACCGCCTCGACGAGCAGGAGTGACCGCGCCCTCTCCGCCGGGGCGGCCGGTCAAGCGGTCGCTGACGCTGATGGGGCACCGCACGTCGGTGTCGCTGGAACCGGACTTCTGGGACGCGTTTCGTGCGATGGCCGAAACGGACGGGCTGTCGATCAACGCGCTGGCCGCGCGGATCGACGCGGAACGCGCGCCGGGCACCGGGCTTGCAACCGCGATCCGGCTGGCCGTTCTGGCCCACTACCGCGGCAGGCGGTAGCGGCCGGCGAGGTCAGGCAGGCTCGGGTCCGGCCAGCCCTTCCAGCGCGCGGACGGGGCGGCGCACCGCTTCGGGCAGTCCTGCGCGTGGCTTCGAACCCACCTGCTTGGACGCCTCGACCATCAGCACCCCACCGGCAAAGCGCGCGGGCAACCGCTGGCCCAGCCGTTCCCAGAACGGCCCGGTCCGCAGCCAGAACCGCTGCGACGACGGCGGCTGGAACAGGGCCGCGCGATGCGCCTCGGGGACGAACCCGTGGCGGCGCAACTGCGCGTCCAGTTGTCCCGGCGTGTAGGGCCGGCCAAAGCCATAGGGCGTCGCATCGCGCCGCGCCCACAGGCCCGCGCGGTTGGGCACGATGAACAGCGCCCGCCCGCCGTCATCGAGCACGCGCGACGCCTCGTCCAGAAGGGCCGACGGCTGCTCGGACGTCTCCAGACCGTGCAGCATCACCAGCCGGTCCACGCTGCCCGTGGCGATCGGCCAGAGCACCTCCTCGCACAGGACACTGACGTTGGGCATGCCCGCAGGCCAGGGCATCACGCCCTGCTGGGCAGGCATCAGCCCGATCACCCGCCGCGCATCGGCCAGATACGGGCGCAGGAGCGGCACCGCAAAGCCGAAGCCGACCACCGTCTTGTCGCGCGCCGTGGGCCAGATCGCGGTCACCTGATCGCGCACGGCCTTCTGTGCCGCGCGGCCCAGCGGGCTGCGATAGTAGAAGTTGCGCAGGTCCAGCACGTCGAGGTGCATTGCGCCCGGCCTCTGGATCGTGAACGCTCGCCACGAACATAGGAACGAAGGACCCGCCGCGCCATGCCCCTGACGCTTGTGACCGTGCCCTGCCTGTCGGACAACTATGCCTTCCTGATCCACGACGCGGGCAGCGGGGCGACCGCCGTGGTGGATGTCCCCGATCCCGCACCGATCCTGGCGGTGCTGAAGGACCGCGTCTGGCAGCTGACCGACATCCTGATCACCCACCACCATGACGACCACATCCAGGGCGTGGCGGCGCTGGTCGCAGCAACGGGCGCGCGGGTCACGGGGGCGGCCGCCGACGCGCACCGCCTGCCGCCACTCGACCGCGCGGTGGCCCATGGGGACACGGTGACGGTGGGCGTGGAGACGGGTCACGCCATCGACGTGTCGGGCCACACGGTCGGCCACATCGCCTATCACTTCCCCGGATCGGGTCTGGTGTTCACCGCGGACAGCCTGATGGCGATGGGCTGCGGTCGCCTGTTCGAAGGGACGCCCGCGCAGATGTGGGCCAGCCTGTCGAGGCTCGCCGCCCTGCCCCCCGAAACGCTGGTCTGCTCGGGCCACGAATACACCGCCGGGAACGCGCGCTTCGCGCTCACCATTGAACCGGGCAATCCCGCGCTTATCTCTCGCAAGGCCGAGATTGATGCGGCCCGCGCCCGGGGGATCGGCACCGTGCCCTCCTCCCTGGCCGTGGAACTTGCCACGAACCCATTCCTGCGTGCGGATGGCGCGGGTGTGCGGCAGGGTGTCGGCCTGCCCGAGGCCCCCGCATCCGAGGTGTTTGCCGAGGTTCGCCGCCGCAAGGATTCATTCACAGGTTGAGCAGACCCTTTACCTGCCCGGATTTTCACGGGCCCTGCCCGAAGGATGACCGCCCGGCGAACAAATGTGACCGGTGCGGCAGAGAAACCGCTTGAAGCCCGGCGAATTCCACCGAACTTTAAGCTCATGAGGCACAGGATGGTGCGGGTCGTGACCCGTCCCGTCCCAGATCAAGGAGCATGTGGCGTGCCGTCCTTCTCGAATACCCTTGAACAGGCCATCCACGCGGCGCTCGCGCTTGCGAACGCCCGCCGCCACGAACTGGCGACTCTGGAACACCTGCTGCTGGCGCTTCTGGACGAACCGGATGCGGCCAAGGTGATGCGTGCCTGCAACGTCGATCTCGACGAACTGCGCAAGACGCTGATCGACTTCATCGACGACGACCTGTCGACCCTCGTCACCAACGTCGACGGGTCGGAGGCTGTCCCAACGGCCGCCTTCCAGCGCGTGATCCAGCGGGCCGCGATCCATGTGCAGTCGTCGGGCCGGACCGAGGTCACGGGCGCCAACGTCCTTGTCGCGATCTTTGCCGAACGGGAATCGAACGCCGCCTACTTCCTGCAGGAACAGGACATGACGCGCTACGACGCGGTGAACTTCATCGCGCATGGCGTCGCCAAGAACCCCTCCTTCGGCGAGACGCGGCCCGTCACCGGCGCCTCGGACAACGACGAGGATGAGAGCAAGAGCAGCCAGTCCAAGCCCAACCCGGGCGAAAACAAGGATTCGGCGCTGGCCAAGTACTGCGTGGACCTGAACGCGAAGTCGCGTGTGGGTGAGGTCGATCCCCTGATCGGCCGCGAATCCGAGGTCGAGCGTGCGATGCAGGTCCTGTGTCGCCGCCGCAAGAACAACCCGCTCCTCGTGGGCGACCCCGGCGTCGGCAAGACCGCCATCGCCGAAGGGCTCGCCCGCAAGATCGTGCAGGGGGAAACCCCGGACGTGCTGTCAGGCGCCACGATCTATTCGCTCGACATGGGCGCGCTTCTGGCCGGCACCCGCTATCGCGGCGACTTCGAGGAGCGGCTGAAGGCGGTGGTGACGGAGCTGGAAAACCACCCCGACGCGATCCTGTTCATCGACGAGATCCACACCGTGATCGGCGCGGGTGCCACGTCGGGCGGCGCGATGGACGCGTCGAACCTGCTCAAGCCCGCGCTGCAGGGCGGCAAGCTGCGCTGCATGGGCTCCACGACCTACAAGGAATTCCGCCAGCACTTCGAAAAGGACCGGGCGCTCTCGCGCCGGTTCCAGAAGATCGACGTGAACGAACCCTCGGTCGAGGATTCGATCAAGATCCTAACGGGCCTGAAACCCTACTTCGAGGATCACCACGACATCCGCTACACCGCCGACGCGATCAAGTCGGCCGTGGAACTGTCGGCGCGCTACATCCATGACCGGAAACTCCCCGACAAGGCCATCGACGTGATCGACGAGGCCGGGGCCGCGCAGCACCTGGTCGCGGAATCGAAGCGCCGCAAGACCATCGGCGCCAAGGAGATCGAGGCCGTGGTGGCCAAGATCGCCCGCATCCCGCCCAAGAACGTCTCCAAGGACGACGCCGAAGTGCTGCGCGACCTCGAAGCTTCACTGAAGCGCGTGGTGTTCGGACAGGACGATGCCATCGTGGCCCTGTCATCAGCGATCAAGCTGGCACGTGCGGGCCTGCGCGAGCCGGAAAAGCCCATCGGCAACTACCTGTTCGCGGGGCCCACGGGCGTCGGCAAGACCGAGGTCGCAAAGCAGCTGGCCGCGACACTCGGGGTGGAACTCCTGCGCTTCGACATGTCGGAATACATGGAAAAGCACGCGGTCAGCCGCCTGATCGGCGCGCCCCCCGGCTATGTCGGCTTCGACCAGGGCGGCATGCTGACCGACGGCGTGGACCAGCACCCGCATTGCGTGCTGCTCCTCGACGAGATCGAGAAGGCGCACCCGGATGTCTACAACATCCTGTTGCAGGTGATGGACCACGGCAAACTGACCGACCACAACGGGCGGCAGGTGGACTTCCGCAACGTGATCCTGATCATGACGTCGAACGCGGGCGCGGCCGAGATGTCGAAATCCGCCATCGGCTTCGGCCGCGAACGGCGCGAGGGCGAGGATACGGCGGCGATCGAACGCACCTTCACGCCCGAGTTCCGCAACCGCCTGGACGCCGTCATCAGCTTCCAGCCGCTGCCGAAGGAAACCATCCTCCAGGTGGTCGAGAAGTTCGTCCTGCAGCTGGAAGCCCAGCTCATGGACCGCAACGTGACCATCGAACTGTCGCCCGAAGCCGCCGAATGGCTGGGCGACAAGGGATACGACAGCAAGATGGGCGCGCGGCCGCTGGCCCGGGTAATCCAGGAAAACATCAAGAAACCGCTGGCCGAGGAACTGCTGTTCGGCAAGCTGATGAAGGGCGGGATCGTCCGCGTGGGCGTCAAGGACGGCAAGATCGACCTGCAGGTGCAGACCCCCGAGGCGCCGCGCCTGACCTCGAAGAAACCCCCGCTGCTGACCGCCGAGTAACGGCGGCCCCAGCGCGACGACTAAAAGGGGGCGTGCCGCAGGGCGCGCCCCTTTCCCCTTTCAGCCTGTCCTAAACATCCCCGCCGGAGGCACACCGCACGCCGTGCGCCGCAGGCGCTCCGCTGGTTCCCGGTCGCCCCTCAGCGCTCGGTCAGCTTCAGCTCGATCCGACGGTTGCGGGCCAGCGCCTCCGCGCTTTCACCCGGGTCGATGGGCTGGTACTCGCCGAACCCGGTCGCCGCCAGACGCGCGGGCGGGAAGCCCAGGTCGTTCACCATGTACTCGACCACCGACAGCGCGCGGCCCTGGCTCAGTTCCCAGTTGTTGCGGTAGCGCCCGGTGCCCGACAAGGGCACCCGGTCGGTGTGCCCGTCCACCCGTACTACCCAGTCGATCCCCGGCGGGATCTGGTCGGCCACCTCGGTCAGGATCTCGGCCACCCGGGCGATCTGCGCGCGCCCCTCGGGCAGAAGATCCACCTGCGCCGGCGCGAACAGCACCTCCGACGAGAACACGAACCGGTCGCCCTCCACCCGAACGCCCTCGCGGCCCTCCAGCACCCGGGACAGCCCGGCAAAGAAATCCGACTGGAACCGCGCCAGTTGCGCCGCCTCGTCCCGCAGGCGCCGTGCCTCTTCCTCCAGCCGCGCGGCCTTTTCGATCTCCAGTGCCGCCCGTGCGGCCTCGGCATCAGCGCGGGCCGTCTCCGCCTCGGCCCGGGCGCGCTCCTCGGCCGCGACGCGCGCG
>DBBA01000208.1:13213-13627 GCA_002291955.1 Rhodobacteraceae bacterium UBA996
CTCCTCGGCCGCGACGCGCGCGAGCGCCACGTTCAGGTCGCCCGACAGTGCCTCGATCCGCACCGCTTGCGCGGCCTCGCGTTCCACCGCGTCATCCACGATGGCCTGCAACTCGCCCAGTTGCGTGCGCAGCGCCACGACCTGCTCGTTCAGAAGCGCCGTCTGCCGCTGCGCCTGGGTGGACGTCGCGGTCTCCTCGGACAGCCGCGCCTCGGCGGTGGCAAGCAGCGCCGCGCGCCGTTCGGCCTCGGTCAGCGCCGCCGCGGTCTGCGCCTCGGCCCCCTCGCGCGCAGCCTCGGCAGCGGCGAGCAGCGTCAGCGTCTCCTCGGCCCGCGCACGGGCGTCCTCGAGCGCGAGCGTCATCGCCGTCAGTTCCGTATCGGCGCTCTCCAGCCGCGCGCGCAGCGCTTCGGC
>DBBA01000085.1 GCA_002291955.1 Rhodobacteraceae bacterium UBA996
ACGAGGCCGAGGATCCGACGGTGCTCGCCCCGGGTCTGGCCGAAAGCTGGACCATCGACGAGGCGAACAAGACCATCACCTTCACCCTGCGCGATGCCAGGTTCTATTCCGGCAACCCGGTCCGGGGCGAGGACGTGGTGTTCTTGTTCATGCGGGTGGTGAAGCCGAACCTGAATCCGGCCTTCATCCTGACCCAGCTCTGCTGGACGCCCGAGAACGTCGAACAGATGGTCACCGCCGACGGCAACGTCGTCACCCTGAAATACTCCGGCGACTTCTCGCCTGCCTTCGTGATGAACGTGCTCGCCGCGCGGCCCGCGTCCGTGGTGGACAAGATCACCGTGCTGGAAAACGAGGTGAACGGCGACCTCGGCAACGTCTGGCTGTCCACCAACAGCGCGGGCAGCGGCCTGTTCCGGCTGGCCGACTATCGCCCGGCGGAAATCGTCCGGCTGGAAGCGGTGGAGGGCTACTTCAAGGACGGCCCGAAGATCGAACAGGTCGTGATCCAGCACGTCGTGGAAGCCGCGACCCAGCAGCTTCTGCTGGAACAGGGCGACGTGGACATGGCGCGCAACCTGACGCCCGACCAGGTCGCCTCGATGTCGAGCCCCGATGTCCGGGTCGAGGTGTTCCCCCAGGCCGCCGTCCACTTCCTGGTGTTCAACCAGAACGTCCCCGAACTGACGAACGAGGCGCTGTGGGAAGCGTCGCGCTACCTGATCGACTACGAAGGGATGACGAACAGCTTCCTCAAGGGGCAGATGCAGATCCACCAGGCCTTCTGGCCCGAGGGGTTCCCGGGTGCCCTGACCGACACGCCGTTCACCTATGACCCCGAGAAGGCCAAGCAGATCCTGGCCGATGCAGGCGTCGAACTGCCGATCAACGTGACGCTCGACACCATCGCCGCACAGCCCTTCACCGACATGGCGCAGTCGCTGCAGGCGACCTTTGCCGAAGCGGGCATCAACTTCGAGATCACGTCGGCCACCACCGCGCAGATGATCACCAAGTACCGCGAGCGCAAGCACCAGGCGGCGATGCTCTACTGGGGTCCCGACTTCATGGACCCCCATTCCAACGCCAAGGCCTTTGCCTACAACGCCAACAACGCGCAGGACGCCTATGCCGCGACGACGACGTGGCGGAATTCCTGGGCGGTGCCGGAAGAGCTGAACATGAAGACCCGTGCCGCGCTGGCCGAGGGCGACCCGGCGGCACGCGAGGCGATGTATCTGGAACTGCAACAGACGATCCAGGACACCTCGCCCATCATGATCATGTTCCAGGCGTCCTATCAGGTGGGCATGAGCAACCGCATCAGCGGCTACGTCAACGGCGCGACGTCGGACTTCGTGTACTACCGGCTCGTCGAGAAGAACTGACGGCCTGATCCCCGGGACGGGCGGCATCCCATGCGGGGCCGCCCGTTCCCGTCTCCGTGAAAGGTGCTCCCCATGACCACCCTGCCGACCGCCGCCCTGGGCGGCACCCGTGTCCGCCGCCTGATCACGGGCCTCTGGCAGATGGCCGACCAGGAACGCGACGGGCGGCCCTTCGACCTCGACCGCGCGGCGCAGGCGCTCTTGGGCTACGCCCGCGCGGGCTTCGATACCTTCGACATGGCCGACCACTACGGCAGCGCCGAGATCGTGGCAGGCATGGTCCACAAGGCGATGCGCGAGGCCGGTGAAACCCCGCCCGTGATCCTGACGAAATGGTGCCCGCCCCCTGGGGGCATGGATATGGGCACCGTGCGCAAGGGCGTGGAAACCGCGCTTCAACGGCTCGGCACGCCGCGCGTGGACGTGATGCAGTTCCACTGGTGGCGCTACGAGGACCCCCAGTACATCGACGCCCTGACCCACCTGATGCGCCTGCGCGAGGAAGGACTGGTGGGCGAGATCGGGCTGACCAACTTCGACGCCGGGCACCTGCGGATGCTCCTGCGGCACGGCATCGCGATTGCGTCCAATCAGGTGTGCTTCTCGCTTCTGGACCGCCGCGCGCGGGCCGACATGGCGCAGGTGGCCGCCGAGCATGGCGTGGCGATCCTGGCCTTCGGCACGCTCGCGGGCGGGTTCCTGTCGGACCGGACGCTGGGGGCGGCGGAACCCGCCGACATCGCCGACTGGAGCCGGATGAAGTACAAGCGCTTCATCGACGCGGGCGGCGGCTGGGCACCGTTCCAGGCGCTTCTGGCCGCACTGGCGCAGGTCGCCCGCGCGCACGGCGTATCGGTGTCGAACGTCGCCACCGCCTGGACCCTAGCGCAGCCTGGGATTTCCGCCTGCATCATCGGTGCCCGCCTGACCGAAGGCGAACACCGCGCCGACAACCTGCGCGCCCTTGCCCTGTCCCTGTCGCCCGACGACATCGCCGTGATCGAGGGCGCGCTGGCAGGCCTGACACCCATCCCCGGCGACTGCGGCGACGAATACCGCAAGCCGCCGTTCCTGACCGCGTCGGGCGACCTCAGCCACCATCTGGGGGCGCTGCCCGCCCCGTTCCCGGTGCGCGACCGGGCCGGGCGGCACCACGCCGAAAGCGGCAGCATCTGGGAGGACCGCGCGGGCTTCTCCCGCGCCGTCCGGGTGGGCGACAGGATCCTCGTCAGCGGCACGACCGCCACCGCGCCCGACGGATCGGTGATCTGCGCGGGCGATGCCGGGGGGCAGGCGACCTATGCCATGGACAAGGTGCGGGCCGCGATCCTGTCGCTCGGCGGCACCGACGCCGACGTGGTGCGCACCCGCATCTACCTGCGCCACGCCGCCGACTGGGAAGCGGTCTCGGCCGCCCACGCCCGCGCCTTCGGCGACGCGCGGCCCGCCAACACGCTGGTGGGCGGGGTCGATCTGGTGGGCGATTATCTGGTCGAGGTCGAGGCCGAAGCGGTCGTCGCGTAGGTGCGGCACCGCGGGCGCAATTGTGGGGATTGACAGACTCGGACAATGGGCAGAGCGTGGCCCGTGCGCACATTTGTTCAGATGGCGCACAATAAACACCAAGGGTCAGCGACCGTGCGTGCCGCAGGGCCCCATTCCGGGACAGTGGAGATCACGACCATGAAAAGACGCCATATCCTTGCCGGGGCCGCCGCCGTCGCGCTGGCCCTTGGCGCGGTGGCTGCCGACGCCAAGTCGCTGGACGACATCCTGGCCGAGGGCAAGATCCGCATCGGCATCAACCCGAACTTCCCTAACATGAGCACCCGCAACGACGCGGGCGAATGGACGGGCTTCGACATCGACGTGGGCAACGCCATCGCCGCCGCGCTCGGGGTCGAGGTCGAGTGGGTGCCGACCGAAACGCCGCAGCGCGTGCCGTTCCTGGTGTCCGACCGCATCGACATCTCGCTCGGCGCGCTGACCCGCAACTCCGAACGCGCCAAACTGATCGACTACACCGTGCCCCTGCACACCGAAGTCCTCGCCGTGCTCGCCACCGACAAGATCGAGGGCGACAGCTGGGAGGACTTCAACCCCGATACCGTCACGCTGGCCAACATGCGGGGCAACTGGACCGTCGACTGGATCGGCGAGAACATGCCCAACGCCAAGCTCGAACTGGTCGACACGCTGGCCGACACCGTGCGCCTGGTCGCGCAGGGCCGCGCCGATGCCATCGTGGAAAACATCGACTTCTTCATGGCCTTCACCAAGAACTACCCCGACGTGACCTGGCGGGTGATCCCCAACCCCATCAATGTCGCCTACTGCGCCATCGGCGTGGCCCAGGGCAACGACAACCTGACCGAGGTGCTGAACATCGTGCTCTACAACCTGCATGCCTCGGGCAAGGTGAACGAGATGTGGGAAGCGCACTATGGCGCGCCCATGCTGGTGAAGGTCGAACCCTCGCCGTACTTCTGACGGACCGGGGGCGGCGCGCGCCCCGCGCCGCCCCGCACACGGATGGACTACCGGTTGCAGTTCGGCATCGTCTGGGACAACCTGGACGTCCTTCT
>DBBA01000386.1 GCA_002291955.1 Rhodobacteraceae bacterium UBA996
GCGGCCGTGGCCCCGGCCGCGTTGCCACCCGTGGGATAGACCTGCAGCGTGATCTCGGCCCCGGTCAGATCGGCGGCGGCAAGGCGCGCCGCATTCTCCAGGCTGCGGGCCAGCGCATCGTCGGCGGCATTGCCCGACCCCGACGGGACCAGCAGCGCGACGGTGACCGCGCCCCCCGCCCCGACGGCCGGTCCGTTGCCCAGCGCGACCGGATCGCAGGCGGCAAGACCCAGAAGCGCCGACAGCGCCATGCCCCTCGCCAGCGCGCGGGATCCGGCCCCGCGCCCGATGCTCCACCCTGCCACCGTCATGCTGCGTTCCTCCCATGGCCGCGCCTGGCTGCCCGGCATTCCCCCCGCGGCACCCTTGCGGCGGGACGGACACTATGGCCAACAGATACCCAAGTAAACGCCAACCGACCCGAGGCGCCATGCCGGACATGCCCGATCCGCCCACCGGCGGCGATGCCCTGCCGAAGCCGCTTCCGGCGGGCCTGCATGTCGTGGCGACCCCGATCGGCAACGCCCGCGACATCACCCTGCGGGCGCTCGACGTGCTGCGGGGCGCCGACGTGCTGGCGGCCGAGGACACGCGGCGCCTGCGCCAGCTGATGGCACTGCACGGCATTCCGGTCGCCGGGCGCCCACTGGTCCCCTATCACGACCACAACGGCGCCGCGCAACGGCCGAAACTGGTCGCGGCCCTTGGCGACGGCCGGACCGTGGCCTATGCCTCGGACGCGGGAACGCCCCTGGTGGCCGATCCAGGCTACCAGCTGGTGCGCGCCGTGCGCGAGGCCGGCCACGCGGTCCACGCCGTTCCCGGAGCGTCGGCCGTGCTTGCGGCGCTGGTCACATCGGGCCTGCCCAGCGACCGGTTCCTGTTCGCAGGCTTCCTGCCGCCCGCATCGGCTGCCCGGCGTGCGGTGATCGCCGAACTGTCCCGCGTGCCCGCGACGCTGGTGCTGTTCGAAAGCCCCGCGCGCGTGAACCAGACCTTCACTGACCTGTGCGACATCCTTGGCGACCGGCAGGCGGCCCTGTGCCGCGAACTGACGAAACGATTCGAGGAAACGCGCGTGGGAACGCTGACCGCCATCGCCGCAGGACTGCGGGCCGACCCACCGCGGGGCGAGATCGTCCTTCTGATCGACCGCGGCGACACCCGGGCATCGGAAGCTGACCTTGACGCGGCCCTGCGCTCGGCGCTGGCCACCATGCGGGTGCGGGACGCGGCCGATGCCGTCTCCCGGATGCTTGGCCTGCCGCGGGCCGAGGTCTATCGCGCGGCCCTGCGCCTGGCGTCGGACACCGCCGGGGGGGCCGAATGACGCGGGGGGTGCGCCTGCGCGGCCAGACTGCCGATGCTTCGGGCCGCGCGGCCGAAGCGTCCGTTGCCCGCGACTACCTGCGCCGCGGCTTTGCCCTGTGCGCCGCCCGCTGGCGCGGCAAGGGCGGCGAGATCGACCTCGTGGCCGAACAGGCCGGGACCTATGTCTTTGTCGAAGTGAAGTCCGGGCCGACTCACGCCTGTGCGGCCGAACGGTTGCAGGGCACGCAGATCGCGCGTCTGCACGTCGTGGCGGCCGAATTCCTCGCTTCGTTGGGGCTGTCGCTCGACACCGACTGCCGGTTCGACGTGGCGCTGCTCGACCGCACCGGCCGGATCGAGATCGTCGAGAACGCCCTGATGGCGTGATCCACGGCCGGGGGCCCTGCCGCTGCCCTTGCCCTTTCGCGCCCTGTCGGCCATCACCGCACCGGTCAACCGGGGCAAGGTCGCATGGCACTGAAGATCGCCTTCCAGATGGACCCGATCGGGTCGGTCAACATCGACGCCGACAGCACCTTCCGCCTGGCCGAGGAAGCGCAAGCCCGCGGCCATGCCCTGTTCGTCTACACGCCCGACCGCCTGGCCTTCCAGTCGGGCCGGGTGACCGCCCGGGGCACGCCCGTCGAGGTCCGCCGCGTGCGTGGCGACCACGTGACCCATGGCCCCGAAGCCGAAGTGGACCTCGCCGATTTCGACGTGGTCTGGCTGCGCCAGGATCCGCCCTTCGACATGGGCTACATCACCACGACGCACATCCTGGAACACCTGCCGTCCACCACCGTGGTGTCCAACGACCCGTTCTGGGTGCGCAACTCGCCCGAGAAGCTTCTGGTCCTGCGCTTCCCCGACCTCACGCCGCCGACCACCATCGCGCGCGACCTTGCCACGCTCCGCGCCTTCAAGGCGCAGCACGGCGACATCATCCTGAAGCCGCTCTACGGCAACGGCGGCGCGGGGATCTTCCGGCTCGACCCGAACGACCGCAACCTCGCCTCGCTGTGGGAGCTGTTCGCGGGCATCAGCCGCGAGCCCCTGATCGCGCAGCGCTACCTGCCGGACGTGGCGAAGGGCGACAAGCGCATCATCCTGGTGGACGGCGAACCCGCGGGCGCGATCAACCGCGTCCCCCAGCCCGGCGAGACGCGGTCGAACCTGCACGTGGGTGGCCGCGCCGAGCCTGTCGGCCTCACCGACCGCGACCGCGAGATCTGCGCGACCATCGGCCCGGTCCTGCGCGACAAGGGTCAGGTCTTCGTCGGCATCGACGTGATCGGCGACTACCTGACCGAGATCAACGTGACCTCGCCCACCGGCATCCAGGAACTCGAACGCTTCGACGGCATCAACGTCGCCGCCCGCATCTGGGACGCGGTAGAAGCCCGCCTCGCCGCCCGCCGCGGCTGAGCCTCGACACGCCCTTTCAGCTTCGACGTGCCCCAAATATCCTCGGGGGGTGAGGGCCGCCCGGAACGATGTCCGGTGGACATCGTTCAGGCCCGAACGGTGGAGACGAAAGTCGAGGGCAGGCGGGGTAGAGA
>DBBA01000154.1 GCA_002291955.1 Rhodobacteraceae bacterium UBA996
TGCAGGGCGAGGATGTGCCCATCGTGGTCGCGGGCGACACCATCACCTTCTACGAATCGGTCTGCCGGATGACCAACCCGGTCGCGGTGCGCGACATGGCCGGCGCGGTCCTGTTCGACATGCAGTGCGCGGGCGAGGGCGAGGCCTGGACCGAACGCGCCTTCCTGCAGCCGGCCGAGGGTGGCGGGCTGATCCTGGTGTGGCAGGGGCGGGCGCGGGTTCTGCCGCGCTGCCCGTGACGGCCGCCTAAACCCCGGTTTAGGGCGGGGGGCCGCGGGTTTATTCCCCGGGCCGCAAACCCGGTGTCAATGGAATGGCCAGGGCGGGCCGTGCGTCTGTCCCGTTGCAGGCCGCGCCAATCCCGGGGCGGCACGACACGGATGGGACATGACCATGCGACTTCCACTGATCCACACCAGCGCCCTTGCGGTGCTGCTGTCCACTTCGGCCATGGCGCAGGGCAATGCCTTTGCCACGCAGGTGGTCGAGAACCTGCAGGGCCTGGGCTACACCTATATCGAGGTCGCGACCGGCCCGACGCAGATGATGGTCGAGGCGGTGCGCGGTACCGACAAGCTCGAGGTGATCTATGACCTCGCGTCGGGGGCGATCCTGAAGCAGGAGCGCGAGCGGGCCGAAGGAGAGTATCTGGGGCGGACGGGCGTCGAGTTCGATGTCGAGGACCGCGATTTCCTGCGCGGGGACGATGACGATGATGAAGGTGATCGCGGGCGCGGGCGCGACGATGATGATGATGATGACGATGATGATGATGATGACGACGACGGGTCGTCCTCGGGCAGCGACGACAACGACGACGACAACGACGACGACGACCGGTGACGGCTTCGGTCCGGTCCCTTCGGCCGCGGGCCGGAGGGGGCGGATCGGGCGCCTGTCGTTCCGGGGGGCGGCCGGGTTGGCCGTCCCCGTGGCGGGGTCATGCGGCCGGGCTTGCGTCGGGGCGCATCTTGGGGTTCGGGTTCAGGCATGAAGCGCAGGGATGTCATCGGGCTGGTTGCGGGGCTGGTGCTGGCGCCGTCGGTCCTGCTTGCGCAGGGCCTGGCTGACCGCATCGTGACCGAGTTGCAGCGGCAGGGCTTCACCGAGATCACCAGCGGGACGACGCTGCTTGGCCGCGGCCGGGTGGTGGCCATCGGCCCGGACGGGCAGCGCGAGATCATCTTCAACCCGCGCACGGGCGAGATCCTGCGCGACCTGTGGCAGGTGCGGCGGTCGGATGCGGGATCGACGCTGCTGGGGTCGGGCGGGGATGCGCGGGATCGCGGCCGGTCCGGGCGCGATGATGCCGATGATGACCGGGACGACGACCGCGACGACGACAACAGCGGGTCGGGCAACAGCGGGTCGGGCAGTGACGACAGCGATGATGACAGCGATGATGACAGCGACGACGGCGACAACTGACGCCGGGCCGCTGACGTGAGATCCACCCGCGCGATTGTCGTCCTGTTGGTCGTGCAGGTCGCCTGCGCGGTGTTCTTCGTGTCCGACATCCTGTCCAGCATCGTGGGGCTGCGCAGCACGCCGGTCTCGTGGCAGGTGCGCGAACTGATCGAGATCGGCGCGGCGGTGGGCCTGATCCTGGGGGGCGTGCTGGGGGCGCTGGCCCTGCGGCGCGCGCATGTCGCGCGGGATGCCGCCGAGGAGAAGCTGCGGCTGGCGTCGGGCGCGTTCATGGAACTGCTGGCGGACCGCTTCGCCGACTGGGGGCTGACGCCGGCCGAGCGCGACGTGGCGCTGTTTGCCATCAAGGGGATGAGCACGGCCGAGATCGCGGCGCTGCGGAATACCTCCGAGGGCACGGTCAAGGCGCAGACGAACGCGATCTACCGCAAGGCAGGTGTCACGGGCCGCCCGCAGCTGCTGTCCCTGTTCATCGAGGACCTGATGGGCGAGGGGCTGCCGGTGGCGCGGGCGGAAGCGCCGCCGGGGGGCAGCGCCGCGCCGGTCGAGACGACGGAGGAGACGCGGCGGGCGGTGCCGTAGGTTTCGGCATCCTACGCAAGATTCCGTCATGCGTGACAGGGGTCAGCGATGCGGGACGAAGCGGTCATTTGCAGCTAGTGCATAAGCCAATATCGTTGAGTGGAGACAATGGGGAATGATTCTTGTGTTGGAGGAAATCGCTGCTATTGCCGCTCGCCTTCCGCATCGCGCAATCGTAGCGATTGATGGTGTCGATGGGGCTGGGAAGACCACGTTTGGCGACCGGCTGAAACCGCTGATTGAAAACCTTGGAAGGCAGGCAATTCGGGCAAGTGTGGACGGATTTCACAATGAGCGAGAAACTCGCTACCGTCGCGGGAAAGCGGATCCTCTGGCTTATTTCCTCGACTCTTTCAACTACCAGGAAATGATGGCTTGCCTCATCGAGCCTTTTCGAAGTGGCGCAGACGTTGTCGAGACCAGTCGGTTTGATCACAGGCTTAATTGTCCTGCGGCAAAACGCCAAATTGCTGGCGATTCTGCAATCTTGATACTCGACGGTGTATTCCTGCATCGAGATGAACTATGGAATTTGTGGGACTACAGCATATTCTTGCGGGTGCCATTTTCTTTGAGCTATCAGCGAATGGCCGGTCGGGACGGCTGCGACCCCGATCCAGAAGCTGAAAGCAACCGCCGCTACTATCAGGGGCAGTTAGGTCATGTTGACAAATG
>DBBA01000277.1:0-21677 GCA_002291955.1 Rhodobacteraceae bacterium UBA996
GCATCAAGATATCGCTCCTCGACCAGGCGCACGAGGAAGCGTTCCGCGCCCGCCTGCCGCTGGGGGTCCGCCTGTATACGGGGGACGACTTCAACTACGCCCCCCTGATCGCGGGCGACGGCACGCACCACTCGCACGCGCTGCTGGGCATCTTCGCGGCCATCGCCCCCGCTGCATCGCAGGCGCTCGAGGCGCTGGCGACAGGCGACCGCGCCACCTACGATGTGCTTCTTGCTCCCACCGTCCCCCTGTCGCGCGAAATCTTCCGCGCCCCCACGCGGTTCTACAAGGCAGGCATCGCGTTCCTTGCGTGGCTGAACGGCCACCAGCGCCATTTCGTCATGCCCGCCGGGTTCCAGTCCAGCCGCGACATCGTCCACTATGCGCAGGTGTTCCGGCTGGCCGATGCGGCGGGTCTCCTGGCCCGCCCCGACCTTGCCGAACACCGCATGGCGCTGCTTCTGGCGCTGCACGGGGTGGACCAGGACTGAACCGATGGACCGCAGGCCCACGATCATCGACGTGGCCCGCGCGGCGGGCGTGTCGAAATCGACCGTCAGCCTTGTCCTGCAGAACAGCCCCCTTGTCCGGCAGGAAACGCGCGACGGCGTGCGCCGCGCCATGGCCGACCTCGGCTATGTCTACAACCGCGCGGCGGCCAACCTGCGGTCCTCTGCCGCCGGGCTGATCGGGCTGGTCATCAACGACCTGCGCAACCCGTTCTTCACGGAATTCGCCACGTCCGTGCAGATGGCCCTGTCGGCGCGCGGCTATGCCACCGTCATCGCCAATACCGACGAGGATCCGGGCACCCAGGCCCGGGTCGTCACCGCGATGATCGAACACGGCGTGGCCGCGCTGATCCTGTCGCCCGCCTATGACGACGAGGCCGCGACCTTCGATCCCATCGCCCGCGCGGGCATCCCGGTCCTGCAGGTGCTGCGCCGCGTCGCCCCCGCCGACCGCGTCCCCTTCGCCGCGCCGGACTACGAAACCGGCGGGCGGCTGGCGGCGGAACATCTGGTCGCTGAGGGGGCCCGCCGTATCGCCTTCCTGGGCGGGTTGCCCGGGCGCAGCGTGACGCAGCGGCGCCTGTCGGGCTATCTCGACGTGCTGGCCGAGCGCGGGCTGTCCCCCGTGATCGTGCCCGGCCGCCCCGGCCGCGCCTTCGGCCGCGATGCGGCCCGCGTGCTGGCGCAGGACCACCCGTCCGTGGACGCGGTCATCTGCTTCAACGACCTGGTCGCGCTGGGCCTTCTGGCGGGCTCTGCGGCGCTGGGGCGCCCGGTCGGACAAGCCTTCCGCGTCGTCGGCTTCGACGACATCGAGGATTGCGCCGACGCCTTTCCCGCCCTGACATCGGTCAGCTGCGGCATCGCCCGCTTTGGCCAGACCGTCGCAGGCACCGTGCTGGACTGGCTGCAGGACGGCCACCCGCCCCGGCCCGAGACGCTGACGCCGGTGGACCTGATCGTCCGCGCCTCCTCGACCGGGTGACCGCGCCCGGTGCGCCCCGGTCAGTCGGGCGCGTGGGCCAGTTGCGGCACGTCGCGCGCGCCCGCCCGGCCGCGACCCGACAGCGACGGGTTCTCCATGAAGAAGCGGTGGCAGTTGAACGGGTTCTCCAGCGCCAGCCCCGGCCGGCTGTAACCGCCATCCGCCGCCAGCACCCAGCTTTGCGCCTCGTCCGCCAGGTTTGCCGCCATGATCTGGCTGACGATCTGCGCCTTGACCGTGGGATTCTGCACCTCGACCAGCGTCTCCACCCGCCGCGACAGGTTCCGGTCCATCCAGTCCGCGGACGAGATGTAGACCCGCGCCTTGCGCGACGGCAGGCCATACCCCGCGCCGAAGCACACGATGCGCGAATGTTCCAGGAACCGCCCGACGACCGACTTCACCCGGATGTTGTCGGACAGCCCCGCGATGCCGGGCCGCAGTCCGCAGATGCCCCGGATCACCAGGCTGATCTTCACCCCGTCCCGGCTGGCCGCATAGAGCGCATCGATCACGTCGGGCTCGATGAGCGAGTTCATCTTGCCCCAGATCGCCCCCGGCCGCCCGGCGCGGGCATGCCCGGCTTCCTCGGCGATGCGCGCGAGCAGCGTCGATTTCAGCGTCAGGGGCGAGATCGACAGGTTCTCCAGCCCCTCGGGTTGGGCATAGCCCGACAGATAGTTGAACACCTTGGTCGCATCGCGCCCCAGCGCCGGGTCGCAGGTGAACAGCGACAGGTCGGTGTAGATGCGCGCCGTGATCGGGTGATAGTTGCCGGTCCCGAAATGGGTATAGGTCACAAGCTGGTCGCCCTCGCGTCGCACGACCGTGCTGATCTTGGCGTGGGTCTTGAGGTTCAGGAACCCGTAGACCACATGCGCGCCCGACCGTTCCAGCCGGCGCGACTGGCGGATGTTGGCGGCCTCGTCGAAGCGGGCCTTCAGTTCCACCAGCGCGGTCACCGACTTGCCGGCCTCGGCCGCCTCGCACAGGGCGCTGACGATGGGGCTGTCGCGGCTGGTGCGGTACAGCGTCTGCTTGATCGCCACCACGTCGGGGTCGGCCGCGGCCTGGTTCAGGAACCGCACCACCATGTCGAAGGTCTCGTAGGGGTGGTGCAGCAGCATGTCCTTCTGCCGGATCGCGGCAAAGATGTCGCCGCCGTGGTCCTGCACCCGTTCGGGCGTGCGCGGCGTGAAGGACGGCCACAACAGGTCGGGCCGGTCGTCCAGCACCAGGTCCTTCAGGTCGGACAGGCCGATCATGCCCTTCACCTCGACCACCTCGTCGGGGATCACGCGCAGCTCTTCCATGATCAGCGCGCGCAGCGCCTCGGGCGCGCCGGCCGACAGCTTCAGCCGCACCACCTCGCCCCGGCGACGGCGCTTCAGGGCCACCTCGAACTCGCGCACCAGATCCTCGGCCTCGTCCTCGACCTCGATGTCGCTGTCGCGCAGCAGGCGGAACGCGCAGTCGCCCTTCAGGTCATAGCCCGGGAACAGGCTGGCCAGGTTCAGCAGCAGCAACTCCTCCAGCGGCAGGAACCGCGCCTGCCCCGGTTTCGCGGGCAGCCGCACGAAACGCGCCACCTGCGCCGGGATCGGCAGAAGCGCCCGCAGCGGCCGCCGGTCCGACCGCCGTTCCAGCTGCAGGGCCAGCGCGAAGCCCGCGTTCTGGATGAACGGGAACGGATGCGCCGGGTCGATCGCGAGCGGCGACAGCACCGGGAACACGCGCGCCAGGAAATGCTCGGTCACATGGCGGATATCGGCCTTGGTCAGCCGGGCGCGGGTCAGGATATGGATGCCCGCCGTCTCCATCTCGCGCCGGATGCCGTTCCAGGCGGCCTGCTGCGCGGTCATCAGGCGGCGCGCATCGTGGTTGATCAGCACCAGCTGCTGCGCGGGCGACAGACCGTCATCGGCGGGCGTCGTGTTGCCCGCCTTGGCCAGTTCCCGCAGACCCGCCACGCGCACGGTAAAGAACTCGTCGAGGTTGGTAGCCGAGATCGACAGGAACCGAAGCCGTTCCAGCAGCGGCACGCGCGGGTTTTCGGCCTCGTCCAGGACGCGCCAGTTGAAGGCGAGCCAGGACAGTTCGCGGTTGAAGAACCGCCGCGGCCCATCGGCCGCGCCGTCGGGCAGGGCGACCGCGTCGGGAAAGGCGTTGTGCAGGAAATCGGCGTGGGTCAACCGGGCACCTCGGACGGGGGCGTGCCGATCATTCCAACGGCAGGGGCGGCGATGCAAGCCGGTCCAGCACGGCGGCCGCAAAGGGCCGCGTGATCGCGCGCCCCTCGGCCAGCGATGCCGCATCCAGCGCGGCAACGATATCGGCCGCCGCCGCCAGCGACCGCGGCATCCGGGTGACCATCAGGGCGATCACCTCGGGCGTGACCGACAGCTGCCGGTCGGCGAACAGCTTGACCAGCACCGCCGACAACAGCGCATCATCCGGCCGGTCGATCCGCGCCAGGCCCGAGGCCGACAGGCGGCTGGCCAGATCCGGCAGGGCCCAGCCCGTCCGGGCCGGCGCGACGCGCGCCGTCATCAGCACCCGCCCGCCCGCCGCGGCCACCCCGTTCAGCCGGTGGAACAGGGCTTCCTCGGCTGCGGGGTCCCCGGCGATGCTGTCCACGTCCTCGATCACCAGCACCGGCGCGAGCCCCTCTCCCGGATCGCGCGCGCCCTGCACCGCGGCCCCCGACCGCGCCGCCCAGACATGGGCCAGATGCGTCTTGCCCGCCCCGGGATCGCCCGTGATCACCAGCCGCCCGTTCGGCCACAGCGCCGCCTCGGTCGCGGCCACCGCGGCAGCATTGGCAGGCGACACGAAGAAATCCGCCCGGCCCAGCGCCGTGCGGACAGGCAGATCGAACGCCAGCTGCCGCGCTGCCACCGGGCCCCGCCCTTCAGGCCCCAGGGCCGTCGCTGCCGTCGGACGACCCGGCCGGGCGCCGCAGCCCGTCCAGTCCGCGATACAGCAGGCTCTGCCGATACTGCCCGACGAAGAACCGCGTCAGCACGCCCAGCATCGCCGCCACCGGCACGGCGACCAGCAGCCCCACGAACCCGAACAGCCCGCCGAATGCCGACAGCGCGAAGATCAGCCAGACCGGATGCAGCCCGACGCTGCTGCCCACAAGCTTCGGCGTCAGGAAATTGCCCTCGACCACCTGGCCGGTCACGAAGATCGCGGCGACGATGCCCACCATGTGCCACTCGCCCCAGAACTGGAACAGCGCGAGGCCCAGCGCGGTCGCCCCGCCCAGGATGGTGCCCACATAGGGGATGAAGCTGATCAGCCCCGCCACCAGCCCCACCACAAGCCCGAACTGCAGCCCCGCCAGCATCAGCGCCGTGGCATAGAAGGTCCCCAGGATCAGGCAGACCGTCCCCTGTCCGCGGATGAAGGACGCCAGCGTGGCGTCGATCTCGGCGGCGATGCGGCGGACCGTCGGGGCATGGTCGCGCGGCAGAAGGTCGTCCAGAAGCGCGACCATGCGGTCCCAGTCCATCAGCAGGTAGAAGGTGATGACCGGCACCAGCACCACCAGCAGCACCACGTTGACCAGCCCCGACACCGACGTCAGCACCGCCTGCAACAGCTGCCCGCCGCGTTCGCGCACCGTCTCGACCAGCCCGGCCAGAGTCTGGCGCAACTGGCTGTCGGCATCCATCAGGTCGGGGAACTGGGTCACCAGGAACGCCTGCACCTGCTCCACGATCTGCGGGGCCGTGGTCACCAGACCGGTCGCCTGCCGCACCAGCGCGGGCACGATCAGCAGCGCCACCAGAACGAACACCGTCACCGCACCGACCGTGATGATCACCGTCGACAGCGTGCGCCCCAGCCCCAGCCGCTCCAGCCGGTCGGCCACGGGATCCAGCATGTAGGCGATGGCCCCCGCGATCACGAAGGGCAACAGCATGTCGCCCAAGACCCACAGGATCAGCAGGAACAGGACCGCGGCCAGGCCCCAGTAGGTCAGCTGTTCGCGTACGGGCAGCGCCATCGGGATCCTCGCCGGACTTGCCCGGCAGATGTGGCAGACCGGACCGCATGGTTCAAGGGCAGCGCCGGGCGCCGCGTCGTCCGGCCGTCCCCGTCGAGAGAGACCCCGTAAGGCTCGGCCGCGCCAGGCCCGTGCGACCCCGGAAGATCGCGGAACCGATCCGGCACGTCGTCCGTGCGGGACGACGCATGGTTGCAGACCCTGAAGCAGAGGCCGTCCTGCACCTGTTCCGTCGGCAGCGCGGCGCGGCCGCCGCCGATGTGCAATGTCATCCGCGGCCTGTTTGCCGACGTGTCCGTCTGGAACTGCCAGATGGCAGGGCGGGTCGCCCTGCCCATGCGCAAAGGTCAAACCCGTCTGTCCCGTCCACTTGACACCACCCCCGCCCCCTGACGCAACCCCGCCCTCGCGCGCACCGCGCCCTCTTCCCTTCATCCTCTTCCAAATACCCCGGGGGGGTGAGGGCCGGCAGGCCCGAACGCCCGCGGACCATGTCCACGGGCCGGCGCAGCCGCGCCGGGGGGCAGCGCCCCCCGCCTTTCTGGCGGCAGGCTCCCCGCCTCCGGCCCTGCGCCTTGCATCGTCCGCACATCATCCCATCTGATGCGCATGGACACACGCCTGCCCGTCGTCACCCGCCGCCCGAAACCGTCCGATGCCGACACCGAGGCGCGGCTGGCCGATCTCGCCCGCCGCTACCGGGGCGCGTCCGGTCCCGGCCTGCAGGTCCTGAACCTGGTCGGCGGGCAGGCGGAAAACCTGCTCGAACGCCTGCCCGACACGATCAAGGACCGGCTGGAGGGGGCGACGGCCGCGGCGCTGACGTCGGCCTATGGCGCGGCCGCCTGGTCGCGGGGGCGGGTCCCGGATCAGGCGCCCTGGCTGAACACCGCCGTCGCCACCGCGCTGGGCGCGGCGGGGGGCTTCGGCGGCCTTCCCGGCGCCATGGCGGAAATCCCGGTCACCGTGACCGTGCTGTTCCGCGCGATCCAGGCGCAGGCGGCCGACCACGGCTTCGACCCGGCCGAGGACGCGATCCGGCGCGAGGCGACGCTGGTCTTCGCCGCCGCCGGTCCCCTGTCGCGCGATGACGGATCGAACACCGCGTTCCTCGCCGCCCGCGCGACGATCACCGGGGCGACGCTGCAGGCCCTGATCGCCCGCGTGGCCCCGCGCCTGTCGCTGGCGCTCGGGCAGAAACTCGCCGCGCAGACGGTGCCGGTGCTGGGCGCGGTGGCGGGGGCGGCCACGAACTATGCCTACACCAGCTACTACCAGGAAATCGCCGCGGTCCGCTTCGGCCTGCTCAGGCTGGCCGACGACCGGGGCGAACCGGTCGAGGCGCTGCTGCCGCGGCTGGAACGGATGCTGTCCGCGCCCGGCTAGGGCGTGATCCCGATCTTCTTTTCGAGGGTGTCCCGGAACTTCGCGGCGACCTTGCGGAAGCCCTTGCTGGTGCCGTGGATCTCGTCGGCCCAGTCGGTCACCTTCGGCAGCGCCTTGCGGCAGTCCACCAGCCAGACCTGATTGGCCTCCTCCCTCGCCAGGTCCGCCAGCATGTCGTGCAGCCGGTTCAGAAGCACCTTCAGCACCTCGTGCCGCAGGACGTGGTCCATGATCCCGTGCTGCGCAAAGGCGCTGCCCAGCCATTCGTCCTTCGCCGCCCACATCGGGTTGCGCGGGTCGTCCGGCCCGTGCGGAAAGGCAAAGACGTAGCTGTAGCCATGCAGCACGATCGGCAGCCGGGCAAAGCGCGGGTCCGACCGGATGCGGGTGATGACCTTGGTGTAGCCCTCGCGCAGACCGTCCAGGCGCCGCTGCAACTCGGCCGCGTCGATCACGTCGGCGGGCGTGGGGTTCGGTTTCGCGGTCGGCCGCAGGATGCGGGTCAGCACGGCGACCCGCGTCCCGCCGGGGCCAGGCTCGTCGCCGATGATGTCGTTGCCCGCGGCCGAGAACAGGAACGCCCGCACCCGCGATGCGTTGCGGCGCAACAGGATCATGTATTCCTGACCGCCCTCGCCCGGTGGCCCGTCCGCCATGTTCGCCAGCGTGTCGCCCGCGGCGCTGCCGCAATCGATGCGGAAGTGTTTCGTCAGGTGGTCGATCACCTCGTCCACCGCCAGCGGGAACTGGAACCAGCTGTCGCCCTCGGCCACCAGCACGGGCCGCCTGTCGAACGGGTTCAGAAGCGCCAGGTTGAAGGCCGTGTTCCGCGCCAGCCGATAGGCCGCATTGCCGATGCCGATGGCGCTTTCCACCTCGGCCAGCCCGGGCGGCACATCCACCCGCTCGGGGTCGGGCAGGATCACGACCTGCATCGGCCCCGGCCCGCGGCCAAAGGTGCTGAAGCGCCGCTTCCGCGAATCCGGCACCGCCGGGTCGGCCAGCATCGCCAGCCACTGGTCATGGGAGATCTTCTTCGCCATCGCCGCTTCCCCGCTGCAATATTCTTTCGCCCACCCCGGGCGGCTGGTAACATTCCCGCATTGCAAGGATACATCGGCGCGGGGATTGCGGAAATGGCAAAGGCAGTGCGCACGGCAAAACGGCGGGCAGGCAAGGGCGGGACCGCGGCCACGGGTGTCAGCGACGACGACCGCGCCGCGGCCGCGGCCTTTGCCGCCGTCGCCGACCGCGCGGCCCAGACCTGGGCGGCGATGCTGCGGGGCGACCGCGCCGACACCCCGGAACGCTGCGCCGCCAAGCAAAGCCGCCTGCGCCAGCGCGCGATGGCCGAGGCGCGGGGCAAGCTGGCCCCGGTCCCGTCCCGGGCACCGGCCCCGTCCGTGCCGACAGCACCCGCCCCCGTTCCGCCGCAGGCCCCCGTTCCACCACAGGCCACCGCCGACGGCCCCATCGCCGCGGGCGCCGTCCTCAGCGATGCCGAGCTGGAAAAGACCTTCGGCGCCGAGGATTTCGTCGGCCTGTCCTTCCTGGTCGCCGGGCTGGCCGCGGCGCAGTCCGTCGCGCGCGTGCTGTGGAACGGCGCCCACCTGGGCAGCGGGTTCCTGGTGGCGCCCGACGTGCTGGCCACCAACAACCACGTCCTGTCCGACCCGAAACGCGCCGCGCGCATGACCGCGCAGTTCGGCGATGCGTCCCTGCCCGGGGGCGAGGACGGGATGCTGTCCGTCCCGCTCGACCCCGACGCCTTCTTCTGGACCGACGCCGCGCTCGACATCACCCTGGTCGCGCTGGCCCCCGATCCCGCGCGGCCCGATGCAGGCTTCCATCCGCTGATCGAGGAGGAGGGCAAGATCGTCAACGGCGACGGGGTGACGGTGATCCAGCACCCGATGGGGCGGCCGCTGTCGGTGGTCCTGCACAACTCGGCGCTGCTGCTGGTGGACAACGCGGGCGACCGGCCGGATTTCTGCTTCTACACGACCGATACCGAAAGCGGCAGTTCCGGCAGCCCGGTGTTCAGCCGCCGCTGGGAGGTGATCGCGGTGCACCGGCGCGGCGTGCCCAAGCTCGTGAACGGCGGCTATGTGGACCGCGACGGCAACCCGCTGACCGCGGACGAGGTGAAGCGCAACCCGTCCCGGGCGGTCTGGATCGCCAACGAAGGCGTGCGCGTGTCGCGGATCGTGAAGGCGCTGCGCGCGGCGACCTTCCCCGACGGGTCGGGGATGGTGGTGCGCCGCGATGCGCTGTTGGCGCTGTGGAACGAAAGCCGCAACCTGAACCGCGGGCAGGACGGGGCGTTCGCGGCACTGGCGGCGCGGCTGACCCGGCCCGGTCCTGCGGGCACTGGCACCTCCATCGGCCAGGAATCCGCGCCCCTGCCCGGGCAGCCCGCCGCGCCCGGCGATGGTCCCCTGATCCGGGTGCCGCGCAGCGGGGGCGACATCCACATCCACCTGCACATCGGCCCCGACTGACCCCGCACGCCCCGAAACGCCGTTTCCCTTCCTGCATCGGCTGCACTAGGCTTCGGTCCGACCAACCCCCGGACCCGCGCCCGTCGCCATGCCGCACCGTTCCGAAACCGACAGCCGCAAGCTCCTCCGGGGGTTGCGCGATGCCATGGCCGAGACGCAGGCCGGGCAGGCGCGGCTCGACACCGTCGTGCGGCTGATCGCGTCGTCCATGGCGACCGAGGTCTGCTCGATCTACCTGTTCCGCGACCGCGACACGCTGGAACTCTGCGCGACCGAAGGGCTGCGGCGCGAGGCGGTGCACCAGACCCGCCTGCGCGTGGGCGAGGGGCTGGTCGGCCGCGTGGCCAGGACGGCGACGCCGGTCAACACCGCCAACGCCCCCCAGACCCGCGGCTTCCGCTACATGCCCGAGACGGGCGAGGAGATCTATTCCTCGTTCCTTGGCGTGCCGATCCAGCGGCTGGGGCAGACGCTGGGCGTCCTGGTCGTGCAGTCGCGGCAGGCGCGCGAATTCTCCGACGACGAGGTCTATGGCCTGGAAGTCGTGGCGATGGTGCTGGCCGAGATGGCGGAACTCGGCGCCTTCATCGGCGAAGGCGCGGCGATGGGCCGCCTGCACCAGCGCCCGGTGACATTCCGCGGCGCCACGGGCCAGGAAGGCGCGGCCGAGGGGCACGTCTGGCTGCACGAGCCCCGGGTGGTCGTGGCCAACCCGGTGGCCGACGATCCCGACCACGAGCGCAAGCGCCTGGCCGAGGCCGTGGCGCAACTGCGCCTCAGCGTGGACGACATGCTGGCGCAGACCGATACCGGGGGCGGCGAAGGGCAGGAGGTGCTGGAAACCTACCGCCTGTTCGCCCGGTCGCGCGGCTGGATCCGCCGGATGGAGGAAGACATCGACGCGGGCCTGTCGGCCGAGGCGGCGGTGGAAAAGGAACAGTCGCTGGCCCGCGCCCGGCTGTCCCAGGCCGCCGACCCCTATATCCGCGACCGCCTGCAGGACCTCGACGACCTGTCCAACCGCCTGCTGCGGCTCTTGTCGGGCCAGGGCGACGATACCGGCGCGGCGATGCCCGACAACCCGATCCTCGTCGCCCGCGACATCGGCCCGGGCGAATTGCTGGAATACGGGCGCAAGCTGCGCGGCGTGGTGCTGGAACAGGGGTCGGTCGGCAGCCATGCGGCCATCGTTGCCCGCGCACTGGCGATCCCGCTGGTCATCCAGGCCGACCGCATCGTGACCGAGGCGCTGAACGGCGACCCGATCCTGGTGGACGGCGACACCGGCACCGTGCACCTGCGCCCCGAGGACCCGATCGTCGCCGCGTTCCGCGACAAGGCCGCGATGCAGGCCGCCGCCCAGGAACGCTATGCCAGCTTGCGCGACCTGCCCGCGACCGCGCTGTGCGGCACCACCGTCGCGCTGCACATGAACGCGGGCCTGATGGCCGACCTGCCCTCGCTCGTCGGGTCAGGCGCCGAAGGCGTGGGCCTGTTCCGCACCGAACTGCAATTCCTGATCCGCACCAGCTTCCCCAAGCGCGAGGAACTGGCGCAGCTCTACGGCCGCGTGATGGACGCCGCGAAGGGTCGCCGCGTCGCCTTCCGCACGCTCGACATCGGGTCGGACAAGGTCCTGCCCTACATGAAGCCGCAGGACGAACCGAACCCCGCGATGGGCTGGCGCGCGCTGCGGGTGGGCCTCGACAAGCCCGGCATCCTGCGCATGCAGGTGCAGGCGCTGATCCGCGGCGCCAGGGGGCGCCCGTTGACCCTGATGTTCCCCTTCGTCGCCACCCTGACCGAATTCCGCACCGCCCGCGCCATCGTGGACGCGGAACTGTCGCGCGAGGCGCGGCTGGGCCGCACCCTGCCCGAACGGGTCGAGGTCGGCGCGATGCTGGAAACGCCGTCCGCCGCCTTTGCCCCCGACGCGCTGTTCGCGGAAGCCGATTTCGTGTCGGTGGGCGGCAACGACCTGAAGCAGTTCTTCTTCGCCGCCGACCGCGAGAACGAGCGCGTCCGCCGCCGCTACGACACGCTGTCCACCAGCTTCCTGACCTTCCTGCAAGGCATCGTGGACCGCGCCGGTCCCACGCCCCTGTCCTTCTGCGGCGAGGATGCCGGCCGCCCGATCGAGGCCCTGTGCCTGGCCGCCATCGGGTTCCGCACGCTGTCGATGCGGCCCGCATCCATCGGGCCGGTCAAGCATGTGCTGCGGCGGGTGAACCTGGACGACGCGCGCGCCGTGATCGACGCGGCGCGCGCACGGGGCGACGAGTCCGCGCGCCCCGCAGTGATGGAGTGGCTGCGCCAGATCGGCTAGGCGGCCCGATCAAGCCCGAAGGCGTCGTGCAGCGCCTGCACGGCCAGTTCCATGTACTTGCGGTCGATCAGCACGCTGATCTTGATCTCGGACGTGGTGATGACCTTGATGTTCACGTTCTCGGCGGCCAGCGCCTTGAACATGGTCGCGGCCACCCCCGCGTGGCTGCGCATCCCGATCCCCACGACGCTGACCTTGGCCACTTCGGTGTCGGCGATCAGGTCGTGAAAATCGATCCCGCCTGCTGCCTTGGCCTCGTTCATCGCGCGCTCGGCGCGCTTCACCTGATCGACCGGGCAGGAGAACGTCATGTCCGTGCGCCCGCCCTCGGCGATATTCTGCACGATCATGTCCACGTTCACACCGGCCTCGGACAGGGGACCGAAGATCGCCGCTGCAATGCCGGGGCGGTCGGCGACCGAGATCAGCGTCATCTTCGCCTCGTCGCGGGAAAACGCCACGCCCGCCACCACGTTCGATTCCACGATGTCCTCCTCGGCACAGACAAGGGTGCCTGTCGTCGTTTCGCCTTCGCCGTCCTCGAAGCTCGACAGCACCCGGAGCTTCACGTTGTAGCGCATGGCCAGTTCCACCGACCGCGTCTGCAGCACCTTGGCGCCAAGGGATGCCAGTTCCAGCATCTCCTCGAACGCGATGCGGTCCAGCCGCCGGGTGCGGGCGCAGATGCGCGGGTCGGTGGTATAGACGCCGTCCACGTCGGTGTAGATGTCGCAGCGCACCGCGTCGAAGGCCGCCGCGAAGGCCACCGCAGACGTGTCCGACCCGCCGCGGCCAAGCGTGGTGATCCGCCCCTCGGGGCTGATCCCCTGGAACCCCGCGATCACCGCGACCTTCATCCCTTCGGCAAACTTCTGCAGGATGTTGTGGGTCGGGACATCCTCGATCCGCGCGGCGCCGTGGGCGGACGTGGTCAGCAGCGGCACCTGCCAGCCCTGCCAGCTGCGCGCGGGGATCTCCATCTCCTGCAACTGGAGCGCCATCAGGCCCGCCGTCACGTTTTCCCCCGACGACACGACCGCGTCATACTCGCGCGCGTCGTAGAACGGCGCAATGTCGTTGACGTAGCCGACAAGCTTGTTCGTCTCGCCTGCCATGGCCGACACGATCACGATCACGTCGTGGCCGTTGGCGACCTCGCGCGCCACGCGCTTGGCGGCGCGGCGGATGCGGTCGGTGGTGGCGACCGAGGTGCCGCCGAACTTCATCACGAGAATGGACATGGGTCCCCCGGGTCCGGGGTCGGGTGCCCCGGTATCGCGCGGGCTGATACGCCAAGGGCCGCACCGCTTCAAGGTGGCGTCCGAAACGGGAAAGGGCCCCCGCGCAGGGGGCCCCTTCGATGTCAGGTCCGGCCGGGATCAGGCGCCGATGACCCCGCCATCCTCGCGCGTGATGACGATGGTGCCCGACAGCGGCGGACGGGTCGCGTCGCCATGCGGCCAGGTCGAGCCGAAGTTGCCCGCGGCGAAGTCCGCATCCGACGCATGGGCGCCCGGGTGCTGGAAGTTCACGAACATGCTCGTGCCGTCCGGCGTGGTGACGACGCCCGTCACCTCCTGCCCCCACGGACCGGTCAGGAAGCGGCGGATCTCGCCCGTCGCGGGGTCGGCCGCGAGCATGGCGTTCATGCCGAATTCCTTCAGCGGACCTTCGTAGGTCGGCCCGATGTCGCCCATGTCGGTCTGGATCCAGAGCCGACCGTTCGGGTCGCACCACAGGCCGTCGGGGCAGGCAAAGGTGTTCTCTTCACCCAGCGCCTCGCCCGCGACGGTGGCCGACGACCGCGCGCCGCCCGCGATCACGAACAGTTCCCACTCGAACCCGGTCGCCGTGTGGTCGGCGTTCGCGTAGGACCAGCGCACGATCTGGCCAAAGTTGTTCTCGGCCCGCGGGTTCACCGCATCGACCTGCGTCTGCGCGCGGCGGTTGTTGTTGGTCAGCGTGAAGTACACCGACCCGTTGGTGTCGATGGTGCCCCATTCCGGGCGGTCCATCTTCGTCGCCCCGGCCTTGTCGGCGGCCAGACGCGTGTTCACCAGGATGTCGGCCAGATCGGCAAAGCCGTTCTCGGGCGTCAGGCCGTTCTGGCCGGGCGCCAGCGCCAGCCATTCGCCGGTGCCGTCATCGTTGAACTTCGCCACGAACAGCGTGCCGGTATCCAGGATCGACCCGTCCGTCTGCCCCGCGACGTAAGGCGACGCCGAGACGAACTTGTAGATGTACTCGAACCGCGAATCGTCGCCCGAGTAGCAGACGACCGGCTGGCCTTCGACCGCCGGGGCGAACACCACGCCTTCATGGGCGAACCGGCCCAGATGGGTGCGCTTCACCGGGGTGGACGCCGGATCGAACGGGTCGATCTCGACCATCCAGCCAAAGGTGTTGGGTTCGTTGCGGTAGTCCTCGGTGGCCGAGGCGCCCTTGGTCGAGGCATCGAAGCGGATGTACTCGTCCGCGCCCGACGCTGCCAGATGCCAGCCGTAGCGGCCGCCCTGGGGTTCGGCCGACACGCCATAGCGCTTGTGCTCGCGCGGCTGCTCGGCATCGACGTTCGAGAAGTAGCCCGCCCAGTTCTCCTCGGCGGTCATGTAGGTGTTCCAGGGCGTCACGCCGTGGGCGCAGTTGTTCAGTGTGCCGCGCGTCTGCGTGCCGTCGGGCGAGAACTTGGTCACCACATGGGCGGATCCACGGACGGGACCGGCGATCTCCATCGGCGTCAGGCCGTGGATGCGGCGGTTGTGCGGGTCGGCGACGACGGCCCAGGTGCCATCGGCCTGCTTCGTGGTGCGATAGATCGACACGCCGTGCGCGGCGATCTCCTTCAGCACCTCGTCATCGTCACGCTTGCCGTTGGCGTCATAGACCACCATGTCGGCGTCCAGCGCCTGACCGGCCCACTTGGCGGCGTGGACAAAGCGCGGTTCGATGTATTCGTGGTTCACCGCGATCAGGCCGTCGGTGGACGACCCGTCGATCGGGAAAAAGTGCATCCCGTCGTGGTGCTGGCCGACCTGCATCGTCTGCTCGGCGCCGGTGTTGGCGGTGGTGTAGGCGGGCATGTCGCCGGTGATCGGCGTGCCCCAGGGCGCCAGGACCTGCACCTTGTAGCCCGGCGGGACGACAACGGTGTCATCCATCGACAGCGGCACGGCGGTGAAGCCCAGCAGGGGGGCCGCGGACTGCGCCAGCGCGGCGCGGCCGGTCAGGGTGGCGCCGAACAGACCCGCGGTGATCGCGGTCAGGCCGCCGACCATGAAGCTGCGACGCTCCATGTGGGCCTGCATCACCTGATAGAAGTTCGGGTTGTCGGACGTGTTGCTGGGCCGTTCGTCGCCATGCTCGAAGAACGGCGTGGCCTTGTAGTCGTCCCAGTCATTCTCGAAATCACGCATGATTTGCTCCCTGGCAGTCGGTGGCTGGATGCTGAAGGCACCGGCGCGCAGGGTCCCGCACGCCGTGTCCTCGGCGTTGGGTAGGTGCCGGGTGTTACACCCACCCGACAGTTCTGTGACGGTATCATGACAGGCGCAGGGGCCGCCCGCGCGTTTCGTCGCAGGCGACGGTCAGACCGGATGTGCGCGACCGTCCCAGGTTTCGAAACACCCCGTCGTGGCGACGGTCAGCGCGTCGATCCGCGCCAGAAGGCCCGCCGCGGCGGTGGCGGCATCAATCTCGGCGCCCGCGCCGCCCATGTGGGTACGCACCCAGCCCGGGTGATAGATGCCCACCGCGATCCCCTCGCGCTTCAGGTCCGCGGCCAGGTTCCGGCCCAGGTTCACCAGCGCCGCCTTGGACGCGCGGTAGATGTAGCTGCCCCCCGGCGCACGGGTGGTGGACCCCATCTGGCTCGAGATCAGCGCGACCCGGGCGATCCCGCTTGCCGCCACCGCCGCGCGCAGGTTCGGCACCAGCGCCTGCACCGTCAGGAACGCGCCCGTCACGTTGACGGCGAACGCCTCGGCCCACATCGCGGCGGGATAGCCGCCGTCCAGCCGCTCGGCCCGGTCGGGATAGACCCCGGCATTGCACACCAGCACATCGATCGCCCGCCCCGACAGCACCTCGGCCAACCGCCGGTGCGCGGCCGGGTCCGTCACGTCGAGCGGCAGAAGCGCCGGGTGCGGCTGGCGCGCGGTCCCCAGCGCCACGTCGCCCCGCGCGGCAGCCGCAAGCACCAGCGCCGCGCCAACCCCGCGCGAGGCGCCGGTCACCAGACAGGTGGCCATCGGATCAGTTCGCCTTGCGCGTGGGCAGGAAGGGCAGGGGGGCGACCGGCACCCCGTCCTCGATCAGCCGCCGGGCGTCGTCGGGTTTCGCCTCGCCCCAGATCGGCCGCTCGGGCGCAGCCCCATCGTGGATCGCCCGCGCCTCGGCGGCAAAGTTCAGCCCGACATACTCGCTCTCGCGCTCGATCCGGGCGCGCAGGTCGGCCAGGTGACGCTCCAGATCGGTGGCCGGGTCACGCAGCGACGGCGCGCCGCCCGCGGCAGCCGGACCCGCCGCCGGACCCGCCGCCCCGACCTGGCCCGCCGCGACCTCGGGCGTTGGAACCCGGGCCGGCAACGTGGGATCGGTCACCACCGCCGGCGCCATCAGCGCCTTCTCCACCTGCGTGCCGCCGCAGACCGGACAGGCGACATGCCCGGCCTCCGCCAGCCGGTCAAAGGCCGCGCCGGACTGGAACCAGCTGTCAAAGGCGTGATCGCGCGCGCAGCGCAGGGAGAAGCGGATCATCGGCAGGCGTTCGCAGGGTGTCGATGTCCACCTATGCCCGCGCGCCGGTAAATCAACGGTTTCCCGCCAGCCGGACCGCGCGGGCGCCCCCGCCCTGACCGGCCGGTCCTGCCATCGCCGGTCCCGCATCCGCCGCTCCGCGTGCCCAGTCCAGCACCAGCCCCGACAGGTCGGGCGCGGCCAGTTCCGCGGCAGCCTCTGCCACCGGGAACCACCGCCGGTCCCGCTCGGCCGCTTCGGGATAGCGGGTCTTCTGGCGCAGCACCTCGACCGCGAACAGTGACACGCGCACCGGCAGGGCGATCCCGTCCGCCAGCACTTTGGCATAGACGAATTCGCCCAGCGGCACCTCTGCGGCACGGCCCTGCACGCCCGCTTCCTCCCAGGCCTCGACCAGGGCGGATGCGGCCGGGGTGCGGTTGTCCATCACCCAGCCCTTCGGCACGATCCAGCGCCGCGTCTCGCGGCTGGTGACCAGAAGCACCTTCAGCACGCCGTTGCGCCGCCGCCAGCACAGCGCGCCCACCTGCGACCGCGGGTGCACCGGCACCGCCGCGGACAGCAGGCTGCCGCGGTCCAGCCGCAAGGAATGTTCAGACGGCGACATCGCGCCCATGCTCGATCTGCTGTGGCAGGATTGGGGCCAGACAGGCCCGTTCTCTCAATTGTGGTTGGCTCAGGTTACCATGACGTTAAGGCAGAATAAAGGAACCCCGCCGCCCCCGCGCAAGGTCGGGCCCCGCTTGACGGCGCGGCCGACGCGGTTACGTCCCCTCCAGACCCTGCGACCGGAGTTCCGCCATGCGCACCCTGGCCCTTGTCCTGGCCACCCTGCCCCTTGCCGCGGCCGCCGCCGCCGCGGCGGGGCTGGCCGTTGCCCTGTCGCTGGCCGCCACGCCACGCGCCACCGCGGGCGAACCCGTGCCGCCCGTGTCCTTCCCCTCGATCGACGGCGGCACGCTGAACCTCGCCGACTGGCGCGGCCGCCCGGTGCTGGTGGTGAACACCGCGTCGCTCTGCGCTTTCACCCCGCAGCTCGAGGGGTTGCAGGCCCTGCACGACACCTATGCCGACCGCGGGCTGGTGGTGCTGGCCGTGCCGTCCGACAGCTTCGCGCAGGAACTGGGCACGGGGGCCGAGGTGGCCGAATTCTGCGAACTGACCTATGGCCTGACCCTGCCGATGACCGACATCACGCCTGTCACCGGCGCGGGCGCGCATCCGTTCTACCGCTGGCTGGCCGACACCCACGGCGTGCGGCCCGAGTGGAACTTTGCCAAGGTGCTGATCGGGCCGGACGGCGCGCTCGTGGACGCCTGGGGCCCGACGACGGGGCCGCGGTCGGCGGCGATCACCCGCGCGGTCGAGGCGCTTCTGCCCGGGTGACCGGACCGTGATCCCCGCCCGCTTCATCGGGTCCGAAATCTATCGCGGCTCGTCCTATGGCGCCTGGCACCCCCTGGCGATCCCGCGGGTGTCCACGGTCATCGACCTGTCCCGTGCGCTGGGCTGGCTGCCCGACGGGGCGTTCGTCACCTCACCCCGCGCCACGGCCCGCGCGCTGTCGGCCTGGCACACGCCCGACTACCTGGCCGCGCTGCAGGCCGCGGAAGCGGCGGGCGAGGTGAGCGCGGACGTCCGCACCCGCTACGGCCTTGGCACCACCGCGAACCCCGTGTTCCCCGAGATGTTCCGCCGCCCCGCCACCGCCGCGGGCGGGTCGATCCTGGCGGGCGAGATGGTCGCGCGGGGCGGCGTCGTGTTCAACCCGGGCGGCGGCACGCACCACGGGCTGCCCGACCGGGCGAACGGGTTCTGCTACCTGAACGATCCCGCCTTCGCGATCCTGTCCCTGCGGGCGCATGGCGCGCGCCGCGTGGCCTATGTGGACATCGACGCGCACCACTGCGACGGCGTGGTGGCGGGGTTCGACGGCGACGCGGACGCCCTGATCGTGTCGGTGCACGAGGAACGGCGCTGGCCCTTCACCGGCGACCTGACCGACCGGGGCGCATCGGGGCAGGTCTGGAACCTGCCGGTGCCCAAGGGGTTCAACGATACCGAGATGGCCGCGGCGCTGGACGGCGTGATCCTGCCCGCGGTGGCCGCGTTCCGGCCCGATGCCGTGATCCTGCAATGCGGGGCGGACGCGGTGACCGAGGACCCGCTGTCGCGCCTGTGCCTGTCGAACAACGCCCACCGGGCGGTGGCGGCGGCCCTGCGCGCGATGACGCCCCGGCTGGTCGTCCTGGGCGGCGGCGGCTACAATCCGTGGTCGGTGGCGCGCTGCTGGACAGGGGTCTGGGGGATGCTGGCGGGGTTCGATCTGCCCGACCGTCTGCCCGACGGGGCCGAAGCCGTGCTGCGCGCCCTGACCTGGTCCGGCCGCGCCGCAGGCCGCAACCCGCCCGAGGACTGGTTCACCACGCTGGTCGATCCCCCGCGCGAGGGGCCGTTGCGCCCCGAGGTCCGCGCCCGCATCGCCACGCTGTCCGCCCGGCTGGCCGCGGATCGCGCCGCATGAGGGCCTTCGTCGCGCTGGACCTGCCGGATACGCTGCGGATCGCGCTGTCTGCCGTGCAGGACCGGCTCGGCATCGACAAGGCCGGGGGCCGCGCCGTGGACGAGGACCAGATGCACCTGACGCTGGTGTTCCTCGACGACCAGCCGGAATTCGTGCTGGCCGACCTGCACGGCGAACTCGACCGCACCCGCTGGCCCGCGCTGACGCTGGACCCGCGGGGCCTTGGCACGTTCGGCGGCGACCGGGTGACCTCGGTCTGGGCGGGGGTGGCGCCCGACCCGGTGCTGGCGGCCCTGCAGGCCAAGGTCGCGCAGGCCGCGCGCGGGGCGGGGATCGACGTGCCCCGCCGCCGCTTCGTGCCCCATGTCACGCTGGCCCGCTTCGGCGCGCAGGGGGCGCCCGGCCCCTTCAACGCGGGCGTGGCGGCCCTGTCCGGCTGGTCGGCCCCGCCCGTGGCGGTGGACCGCATGGCGCTGATGCGCTCGCACCTCGGCAAGGGCGGATCGGTGTACGAGGTGCTGGCCGACTATCCCCTTGGCGAAGACGGGCCCCTCGGCTGAGAGGGCGCCAGCGCCGCCAGCCGGTCCAGCACCGGCGTCAGGTCGGCCCCGGCGCGCAGGGGCGCCAGCGCCGACGCCGCCCGCGCAGCCAGATCGGCCTGCGCCGCGGGGCTGGCAATCCCCGATAGCGCCAGCGCCAGCGACGCGGCATCGGTCACCTCGACCGCACCCTGCGCGGCCATCAGCGCGGCATAAGCCTCGGCGAAATTGCCCGTATCGGGCCCGTGCAGGATCGCCGACCCGGCCGCCGCCGGTTCGAACGGCGTGTGCCCGCCCTTCGGCACCAGCGATCCGCCCACGAACGTCACCCCCGCCGCTGCATACCACAGCGCCATCTCGCCCAGCGTGTCGGCCAGATAGACGGGCTTGCCCGGATCGGGCGCGTCCCCCGCCGACCGGCACGCAAAGGGCAGGCCGCGCGCCGCGATCAGCGCCGCCACCTGGTCCCCCCGCACCGGGTGGCGCGGCGCCAGGATCAGCCGCAGACCGGGCCGTGACGCCCGCGCGGCGGCAAAGGCATCCAGCACCACCTCCTCCTCGCCCGGATGGGTGGACGCGGCCAGCACCGTGTCGGCGCGCGCGAACCCCGGCAGGGGGGCCGCGGGCGCCACCTCGGCCGTGGCCTTCAGGTTCAGGACCGGGCCGATCCGCCCCTCCGGCAGCCCCAGGACCACGAACCGGCCGCCCGACACCGCATCCTGCGGGAACAGCGCGTCCACCTGCGCCATCAGCGGCCGGATCAGCCCGGGCAACCGCCCCCAGCGCGCAGCCGAACGGGCCGAGATGCGGGCCGACACCATCACCACCGGCATCCCGCGCGCCCGGGCCGCCAGCAGGCGTCCGGGCCACAGGTCGCCTTCGACGATCACCAGCGCCCGGGGCCGGTGGCGGTCCAGGAACCGCCGCAGCACCGGGCCCGCATCGACCGGCGCCAGCCGCGCGGTCACGCCCGGAAGCCGCCACCCCGCCACCCGGTCGCGCCCCGAGGCGGTGTTGGTCGTCACCAGCACGCCGCCCGGGGCCAGCGCCGCGATCAGCGGATGGGCCGACTGCACCTCGCCCACCGACGCACCATGCAGCCAGACCGCTCCGCCAGGCCCCGGCGGCCCGCCCCCCAGCCGCTCGACCAGACCGGCATGGCTGTCCCGGCCCAGCACGCGCCGACCCAGCGCGGCCGCGATCAGGACGGGCGCCAGTCCCGCAACGATGATCCGCAACGCGCGCACGATGCCCCCCCGGAAGCGACCGGAGGGGTGTCGCCGGGGCGCGGCAGGGGGTCAAGCGCGGAATGACACCTGCCCCCGCCCGCAGTAGGCTACCCACGAATTGCCGGGACCCACCGATGCGCGTTGCACTGTTCGTTCTTGCCTGGCTGCTTCTTGCGGGCCTCGTGCTGACTTACACCATGGCGATCGAAGTCAGCGCGTTCTACCACCCCAACCCTGCTCAGGCGCGTCTCGCTTTCGGACTGACTGGTTGGTTCGTTGCCGGGTGTCTGTTGGTGCCCCTCGTCGCCGGTATCGCCGCGCTGCGGGCACGCAGCCATCAGAGGCGGCTTGCGGTCGGTGGCCTTGCGGGCGGGGTTACCGTGTTTGCCGCGTGGATGGCCGCCCTGTCGTGGGAGGTCGGCCACCGCGAGACCTACTGGCTGGGCGACCGTCCCCATGCCATCGACTGGCGCTGGAGCCCCCGGAACGGATCGCCCGTGCCCGGCGGCGAATACTTCGTGTTCGAACTCCGCTGGCCGGGACCGTGGCCGTCCTATCTGCCGCCAGACGCACCGCCGCGGGCCAGCCTGTCGGACGAGATCGTCGTGCAGGTCCGCGCGGCGACCGAGGCCGACCGGCAGGGGCCGCCCGTGCGGTTCGAGGTCAACCGGTCGGGCGGTAACCTGATGGAAGGGCAGTGGGTCCTGCGGACCGGCGACGCGATGGCCAGCGTCTGGGTCGAGGTACGGTCCGACCCGCCGTTCTCCTCCGAAGCCGAGACCGCCGCCTTTCACGCCGCCCTGACCAGCCTGATCGACGGGTTCGCCGAAGCAGCGGAGGACGTGACACCCTGATCCGGCCCTACCAGCGCAACACCCGCGCCCCCAGCGCGCCGGCGCGCTGGG
>DBBA01000277.1:22002-22162 GCA_002291955.1 Rhodobacteraceae bacterium UBA996
CCCAGCGCGCCGCCCAGCGCCACGACGGCCAGCACCGCCAGGCCATAGGCCGGGAACACGAACAGCGCCATGTCCTTGTCGCAGTACAGCGAATAGACCGCCGTCCCCAGCGCCCCCGCCGCCAGCCCCGACAGGACCCCGCGCCTAGACCACCACATTG
>DBBA01000276.1 GCA_002291955.1 Rhodobacteraceae bacterium UBA996
GGCCAGCCGTCGGTCGAAGGCGCGCATCCGCTCTCGGCGCCCTTGATGCTGGTGGTCAGCTTCTATGCGATGGTCGAGGGGCTGGCGCGGCGGCGGGGCTTCGATCCCGACACGCCGCCGCACCTGCGCAAGGTGACGGAGACGCTGTGATGACGGCCTCGGGTCGGGCGGCCTTCACCGGCGCGGCGGTGTTCGACGGCTGGTCGGTGGTGCCGGACGCCGTGCTGGTGGTGGAGGATGGTCAGGTCGCCGCCGTGACCGACCGGGTGCCCGCAGGCGCGACCGAAGTGCGGCTGGACGGCGGGATCCTGTCGCCGGGGCTGATCGACCTGCAGGTGAATGGCGGCGGGGGCCGGATGGTGGACGGGTCGGCGGATGTGGCGCTGATCGCGGATGTCTGCGCGGCCCATGCGCGGCTGGGGGCGACGGGCATACTGCCGACGCTGATCACCGATACGGCCGCGGCCACGCGGGCGGTGATCGCTGCCGGAGTGGCGGCGGCGCAAGCGGGCGTGCCGGGGTTCCTGGGGCTGCATCTGGAGGGGCCGCATCTGGACCCGCGGCGGAAGGGGGCGCATGATGCGGCCCTGATCCGTCCGATGGGTGCGGAGGATCTGGCGATGCTGGAGGGTGCCGCGCGCGCCCTGCCTGCGCTGATGGTCACGCTGGCGCCCTACGCCGCCACGCCCGACCAGATTGCGCGGCTAGCGGCGGTGGGGGCGGTCGTCAGCCTGGGCCATGCCGAGTGCACGGCGACCGAGGCGCAGGCGGCGTTCGCGGCAGGGGCGCGGTGCGCGACGCATCTGTTCAACGCCATGAGCCAGTTGGGCAACCGCGAACCCGGCCTTGTCGGCGCGGTGCTGGCGGGGACGGCGGCGGCGGGGATCATCGCCGACGGCCTCCATGTGGCGCCCGAGACCCTGCGCGTGGCGCTGGCCGCGCGGCCCGAGGGGCTGTTCGCGGTGTCCGATGCGATGGCCGTGGCGGGCACGGACGTGGACCGCTTCACGCTGGGCGGGCGGGAGATCCTGCGCGCGGGCGGGCGGCTTACATTGGCCGATGGCACGCTGGCGGGGGCGGACCTGAGCCTGCCGCAGGCGCTGGGGGTGCTGACCGGGCCTGCGGTGGGACTGGACCCGGCGCGGGCACTGGCGATGGCGACGCGGGTGCCTGCGGACGTGATCGGGCGGGGCGACCTGGGCCGCCTGGTGCCGGGGGCGCGGGCGGACCTGGTGCACCTGGATGCGAGCATGGCGCTGCGGGCGGTATTGCGCGGCGGGGTTCGGCTGGCCTAGGGCGGATCGCCGACGAAGGCGGTCGGCACGTCGAGCCCTTCCAGCGGCGGGGCCTTGGGGTCCTGGATCGCGGCGACCAGCGCGCGGGCCAGGAACCGCCCGGCGCGTCCCACGTCTTCGGGCACCACCAAAAGTTCACGCCGCAAGCGGCTGAGAAACGGCAGGGCTTCCTTGCCGACGATGTCCAGGTCGCGGCCGATCACGAGGCCCCGCGCCTCGGCCGCGGCGACAGCGGCCATGCCGGCGGCGGTGGACGCGCAGAGGATGGCATCCGGCAGGTCGCCCTGCCCCAGCCGGTCGGCCAGCGCGGCCTCGATCGCCAGGGCGCGGTCGTGGCTGGTCGCGGTGTCGAGGATCTCGACCGCCACGCCATGCGCGTCACCCGCGGCCAGTGCGCCCGTGCGCGTGTGCCGGGCGTAGGACATCTGGCCGGGCGGCAGCACGAGGAGCAGGCGGCGGCGCCCCCGCGACGCGATCCGCTCGACCGCCAGCCGCGCGAAGGCGGCGTTGTCGAAGTCGAAGCTCGGGTGGCGCCCGGGTGTCGCGGTGCGCCCGTGGGTGGCGACGGCGACCCCGTGCGACAGCAGGTAGTCCACGCGCGGGTCGACCGGCTGCGTCTCGTTCAGGATCACGCCGTCGGCGGCGCCGGTTTCCACGATGTAGCGGACCGGGGTCATCGGGTCCTCGTCGGGGAAGAAGGGCGTGATGATGAGGTGATAGCCGGTGTCGCGCAATTCGCGCGCGATGGCCGAGGTCAGGCGGGCAACGTGGTTGACGAAGTCGTGGTCGGTGGCATGGGCCAGCGCAATGACCTTGGTCTTGCCGGTGCGCAGGCGCACGCCCGCGCGGTTCGGGCGATAGCCCACCGCCTGCGCGGCCTTGCGGACGCGGATCTTGGTGTCGGCCCCGATGTCGGGGGCGTCGGACAGCGCGCGCGACACGGTCGCCACGGCCAGGCCGGTCATCCGCGCGATGGTCTTGAGCGTGGGCCGGGCGTCGGCCGGATCGGGCGTCGCGCGCCTGTCCCGGTCTGGACTCACCGTGTCGTCCGTCAGAGCCACGTCGCCCTCCCCACCTGCGACGAACTGCACCACATTTTTGCTTGTTAGCGCAAACTGAATCGTTATAGGCTTCCTGAAACGATTTAGAAGAACACGACCCAGGGAGGACATCCATGAAACTGACTGCGTGCCTGATGGGCGCGTCGGCGCTTGCGCTGGCCACGGCCGCCCATGCGACCGAACTTGAAGTGACCCATTGGTGGACATCGGGCGGCGAGGCCGCGGCGGTGGCGGAACTGGCCAAGGCGTTCAACGCGTCGGGCGACACCTGGGTTGACGGGGCGATCGCCGGGGGCGGCAGCACCGCGCGGCCGATCATGATCTCGCGCATCACGGGCGGCGACCCGATGGGTGCGACCCAGTTCAACCACGGCCAGCAGGCGCTGGAACTGGTCGAGGCCGGGCTGATGCTGGACCTGACGGACGTGGCCGAGGCCGAGGGCTGGCGCGAGAAGGTGTTCCCGCCGTCGCTTCTGGATGCCTGCACGGTCGATGGCCGCATCTACTGCGCGCCGGTCAACATCCACTCGCCGGAATGGCTGTGGCTGTCGAACAAGGCGTTCGAGGAGGCGGGCGTGCCCGTGCCGACGAACTGGAACGAGTTCGTGGCGGCGGCCCCGGCGCTGGAAGCCGCGGGCAAGATCCCGCTGGCGCTCGGCAACCAGGCCTGGCAGTCGAACCTGGCCTTCGGCGCGATCACCGTCGCGGTGGCGGGGCTGGACGTCTGGAAATCGGTGAACGTCGACAAGAACATGGACGTCGCGGCCGGCCCCGAGATGGCGGCGGTGTTCGAGGCCGCGGCCAACGCCCGGCTCCTGGCGGCGAAGTCGAACGTGCAGGACTGGAACCAGGCGACGAACCTGGTGATCACCGGGCAGGCCGGCGGCCAGATCATGGGCGACTGGGCGCAGGGCGAGTTCCAGGTGGCCGAGATGGTCGCGGGCGAGGACTATACCTGTCTGCCGGGGCTGGGGCTCAACACGTACCTGTCCACGGGCGGCGATGCGTTCTACTTCCCCAAGAACGACGACCCCGAGATCGAGGCCGCGCAGAAGCGTCTGGCCGCGCTGCTCGTCTCGCCCGAAGTGCAGGTGGCGTTCAACCTGAAGAAGGGCTCCTTGCCGATCCGCGGTGACGTGGACCTGGCGGCGGCCAACGACTGCATGAAGAAGGGTCTGGAGATCCTGGCGGGCGGCAACCTGGTGCCCTCGGGGGACATGGTCTGGAGCCCGGACGTGCAGAACCAGGCGCAGGACCTGCTGGTCGAGTTCATGAAGTCCGACATGGCGCCGGCGGATGCGCACGCTGCCTGGGTGGAAATCCTGTCGTCGGGCATCTGACCCCCTGACCGCGCGCGGCGCGTCCCGGGTTTCCGGGGCGCGCCGTTCCCCTGCACCGCCCAGACGAAGGACAGCGACCCATGGCCGCCGCCCGACGCCCGAATGCGCTGTTGCGCAACCCTGCGGCCAAGATCGCCGCGATCCCGATGATCCTGGCGGTGCTGTTCGTCTTCGTGGGCGGCACGATCTGGACGGTGGTCTATTCCTTTACCGGATCGCGGCTGCTGCCGCGCACCAACTGGGTGGGTCTGGACCAGTACGAGCGGCTCTGGGGCACCTCGCGCTGGCTGGTGGCCATCGAGAACCTGCTGATCTTCGGCACGCTGAGCCTGATCTTCACCATCGGGATCGGGTTCCTGCTGGCGGTCCTGATGGACCAGAAGATCCGGTTCGAGGACACGTTCCGCACGATCATGCTGTATCCCTTTGCCCTGTCCTTCGTGGTGACGGGGCTGGTGTGGCAGTGGATCCTGAACCCGCAGTTCGGCGTGCAGCACATCGTGCGCGACCTGGGCTGGGAGACGTTCACCTTTGATCCGCTGAACGACCCCGACATCGTGCTGTACGGCCTTCTGATCGCGGCGCTGTGGCAGGGCACCGGGTTCGTGATGTGCCTGATGCTGGCGGGTCTGCGCGGGATCGACGACGAAATCTGGAAGGCCGCGCGGGTGGACGGCATCCCCAAGTGGAAGACCTACCTGTTCATCGTGGTGCCGATGATGCGGCCGGTGTTCATCACCACGCTGGTGATCGTGGCATCGGGCATCGTGCGGCTGTACGATCTGGTGGTGGCGCAGACGTCGGGCGGACCCGGCAACGCCAGCCAGGTGCCCGCGATGTACGTCTACGACTACATGTTCCAGGCGCAGAACCTGGGCCAGGGATTTGCGGCGTCCACCATGATGCTGCTGTCGGTGCTGATCGTGCTGATCCCCTGGGCTTATCTGGAATTCGGCGGCAAGAAGGGGCGCGGGCGTGGCTGACGTGATGACATCGGCCGCGCTGCAGGCGGGCCCGCGCGGGCGCCGTCCGCGGCGCGCCTTCTCGACCTCGAACATCGTGATCTACGGCATCCTGGGGCTGGTCAGCCTGTATTACCTGCTGCCGCTGTGGGTGATGGTCATGACCTCGCTCAAGGGGATGCCGGAAATCCGGCTGGGCAACATCTTCGCGCCCCCCGTCGAGGTGACGTTCGAGCCCTGGGTCAAGGCCTGGGCCGAGGCCTGCACGGGGCTGAACTGCGATGGGCTGAGCCGCGGGTTCTGGAATTCGGTGCAGATCCTGATCCCGTCGGTGCTGCTGTCGATCGCGGTGGCGAGCGTGAACGGATACGCGCTGGTCAACTGGAAGTTCAAGGGATCGGAGGTGTTCTTCACCTGCCTGATCTTCGGGGCGTTCATCCCCTATCAGGTGATGCTGTACCCCATCGTGATCCTTCTGCGCGAGATGGGGCTGTACGGCACGCTGTGGGGGCTGGTGCTGGTGCACACGGTGTTCGGCATGCCGATCCTGACGCTGCTGTTCCGCAACTACTTTGCGTCGCTGCCCGAGGAGCTGTTCAAGGCCGCCCGCGTCGATGGGGCGGGGTTCTGGGGCATCTACTTCCGCGTGATGCTGCCGATGAGCCTGCCGATCTTCGTGGTGGCGATCATCCTGCAGGTGACAGGCATCTGGAACGACTTCCTGTTCGGGGTCGTCTACACCAAGCCCGAGCTTTACCCGATGACGGTGCAGTTGAACAACATCGTCAACTCGGTGCAGGGTGTGAAGGAGTACAACGTCAACATGGCGGCGACGCTGCTGACGGGGCTCGTGCCCCTGGTGATCTACTTCGCCTCGGGCAAGCTGTTCGTCCGCGGGATCGCCGCCGGTGCGGTGAAGGGATGAGCGCGATGGATGCGGGCAAGTCGCTGGAGCCGTCGGTGTCGATCCGGTCGCTGCGGCTGGACTTCGGGGCGGTGCGGGTGCTGCGGGACCTCGACCTCGATATCGGTCAGGGCGAGTTCCTGGTGCTTCTGGGATCGTCGGGCTGTGGCAAGTCCACGCTGCTGAACTGCATCGCGGGGCTGTTGGAACCGACCGACGGGCAGATCTTCATCGGCGGGCGGAACGTGACGTGGGAGGAACCCGCGCAGCGGGGCATCGGGATGGTGTTCCAGTCCTATGCGCTTTACCCGCAGATGACGGTGCGGGGGAACCTGTCCTTCGGGTTGCAGAACGCCCGCGTGGCGCGGGACGAGATCGAACGGCGGGTGGTCAAGGCGGCGGAAATGCTGCAGATCGTGCCGCTTCTGGACCGCAAGCCCGCCGCCCTGTCGGGCGGGCAGCGGCAGCGGGTGGCCATCGGGCGCGCGCTGGTGCGCGACGTGGACGTGTTCCTGTTCGATGAACCCTTGTCGAACCTCGATGCGAAGCTGCGCGCCGACCTGCGGGTGGAACTGAAGCGGCTGCATGATCGTCTGGGCAACACGATGATCTACGTGACCCATGACCAGGTCGAGGCGATGACGCTGGCCGACCGGATCGCGGTGATGCGCGGCGGCGCGATCGAGCAGCTGGGCAGCCCGGACGAGATCTATAACGGTCCGCAGACCAAGTATGTGGCCGATTTCATCGGGTCGCCGTCGATGAACTTCCTTGACGGGACGATCTCGGGCGGGGTGTTCCGCGCGGGGGACGTGGCGGTGGCGCTGGACCGCTATGCGTTCCGCGGCAAGGCGGCGCCGGACGGCCGGGCCTGGTTCGGCATCCGGCCCGAGCATGTGGCGACGGGCGATGCCGCGCGCGGCCTGCCCTTCACGGCCGAGGTGCCCTGCGATCTGGTCGAGCCGATGGGGGCCGACACGCTGGTCTGGGCGACGCTGGCGGGCCAGCCGTTCCGCATCCGCATGGACGGCGGCGCGCGGGTGCGCACGGGCGACCGGCTGGCGGTGGGCTTCGACCCGGCGCGCGCATCGGTGTTCGATGCCGGCAGCGAACTGCGGGTCTGACCGGGGCATCATGCTCGACCTTGCAGGCATCTGGACGCTGCGCGACGACAGCGGCAGCCACGAAGTCGCCATGGCGGTGCCGGGCGACGCGATCAGCGCGCTGGAGGCCGCGGGTGTGGTCCCCGACCCCTACCACGGGCGCAACGAATACCGTGTTCGCTGGATCGCCGAGCGGGACTGGACACTGTCGCGACGGTTCGACTGGACCGGGCCCTGCGCGGGTGCGCGGCTGGTGTTCGACGGCATCGACACGGTGGCGGATGTCGTCCTGAACGACGTGGCCGTGATCGCGGCCGACAACAGCTTCCGGCGGCAGGCGGCGGACGTGGGCTTTGCCCTGCGGCCGGGCGAGAACCGGATCGACGTGCGGTTCCGGTCCGCCGTGCAGGAGGCGGCGGCGCGGCAGGCGGCCCAGCCGTTCCCCGTGCCCTACCACGCGGGCAACTGCCCGATCCCGAACGGCAACATGCTGCGCAAGGTGCAGTGCGATTTCGGCTGGGACTGGGGTCCGGCGCTGGCGCCCTTCGGTCTGTACGGCGGGGTGCGGCTGCTGGCGCCCGACGATGTCGAGATCGCGCGGCCGGTGACGCGGTTCGAGTTCGACGGCGACACGGTGCATGTGCAGGTCTGGGTGCACCTGACCTGCTGCGGCGATGGCCCCGACGAGGTGCGTATCGCATTCGGCGAGCACGCGGCCGAACTGCCGCTGGTGTGGGAGGACCCCGCGCCGGGGTCGCCGCAGGACCTGTCGCTGGACCTGCGCGAGGCGCTGACCTTTGCCACGTTCACGCTGGACAACCCGCGCCTGTGGTGGCCGAACGGCATGGGCGCGCCCGCGATGTACGATCTGGTGGTCGCGTGCGGCGCCGCGCGCCATGCGCGACGGGTCGCGATCCGGCGGATCGAGCACATCTCGGAGCCCGATGCGGCGGGGCGGTCGTTCCGGTTCCGGGTGAACGGGCACGACGTGTTTGCGCGCGGCGCGAACTGGATCCCGACCGACGCCCTGCCCGGCCGGATCACGGACGCGCGCACGCGCGGGCTGCTGCAATCGGCGGCGGATGCGCAGATGAACATGATCCGCGTCTGGGGCGGCGGGCGCTATGAGCCCGACAGCTTCTACGAGGACTGCGATGCGCTGGGGCTGATGGTCTGGCAGGACTTCATGTTCGCCTGCCACCTGTACCCGTCGGATGACGCGTTCCTGGAGGAGGTCACGCAGGAGGCGCGCGAACAGGTGCGGCGGCTGTCCGACCGCGTTGCGCTGTGGTGCGGCGACAACGAACTGGTCGGCGCGCTGACGTGGTATCCGGAAAGCAGCCGGGACCGCGACCGGTATCTGGTGGCCTATGACCGTCTGAACCGGACGCTGGCCGACGTGGTGACAGCCCGGGTGCCCGACCCTGCGCCCCTGGCGCATCGGGAACCGCTGAACTGGTGGCCATCCTCGCCCAGCCCCGGCCCGCTGTCCTTCGGCGATGCGTGGCACGACGATGCCAGCGGCGACATGCATTTCTGGAGCGTCTGGCACGAGGGGCGCGATTTCGCCCATTACCGCGATGTCTCGCCCCGGTTCTGTTCGGAATTCGGATTCCAGTCCTATCCGTCGATGCCGGTGATCCGCAGTTTCGCGGGGCCCGCGGACCTGAACATCGCATCCCCGGTGATGGAGAGCCACCAGAAGAACGCTGGCGGCAACGCGCGGATCGCGGAAACCATGTTCCGCTACTTCCGCTTCCCGGACGGGTTCGAGAACTTCGTCTATCTGAGCCAGGTCCAGCAGGCCGAGGCGATCCGCACGGCGGTCGATCACTGGCGGGGGCTGAAGCCGCATTGCATGGGGGCGCTGTACTGGCAGCTCAACGACGTATGGCCCTGTGCGTCGTGGTCGTCGCTCGATTATGGCGGGGGGTGGAAGCTGTTGCACCACGCGGCGCGGCGGTTCTTTGCGCCGGTACGGGTTGTGCACCGGCCCGTGGATGGCGGGACGCTGCTGCTGGCGGTGAACGATACGCTAGGGCCCGTCGGGCTGGAAGTCACCGTGCGGGCCGTGGCGATGGACGGCGCGGCGCGGGTGCTGGACACGGCGCGGGTGACGGTGCCGACGGACCGGGCGGTGGAGGTGCTGACCCTGCCCGGGGACGCCCTGCGCGACGGCGAGGTCCTGTGGCTGGACTGGTCCGATGACGCGGGCGGCAGCGGCACGGACTGCCTGCCGCCGCGCCCGTGGAAGGCGTTCGACCTGTTGCCCCCCCGCGTGACCGCCACGGTCACCC